>JAACEL010000213.1 GCA_011682535.1 Nitrospiraceae bacterium
CCTAGGCTTTCTGGTCGTCGTACTGCTGGGTTTCCTCAGACTTGAGATCGAGTGTCACGCCCGCCTCTTCGAACATCGCCTCCGATTCCGCCCCGGCGTGGTACTTGCACTCGCACACCACCCGCGTGATGCCGCAGTTGATGATCAGCATCGCGCACACGCGGCACGGCGTCATCCGGCAATACAGCGTGGCGCCGTCCAAGGCAATCCCCAGCTTCGCCGCCTGGCAGATGGCGTTCTGTTCGGCGTGCACCGTCCGCACACAGTGCTGCGTCACGCTCCCGTCCTCATGGACGATCTTCTTCATCTGGTGGCCCACGTCGTCACAATGCGCCAGTCCCGCCGGCGACCCCACGTATCCCGCAACCAACAGATGCCGGTCCCGCGCGATCACGCAGCCGCTGCGCCCGCGGTCGCACGTGGCGCGCTTGGCCACCGTGTTCGCAATCTCCAGGAAATAGTCGTCCCAAAGCGGCCGCGCATGTGTATCCGTCATCGTCGAAGGTTCCTTCTCTTATCCGAATCGCCGGATAGTTTCACCGTGGCGCGCGGAGCAAGCTCCGCCTCGCTCTATATGGCCAAACACGGCCCTCACCCATCTGGCGCCAGCGTGGCTGAGCGTTACGACGGCCTCGCCGGGCACTTCGGGCGCGCCACACTCCGCTGCCCGGCGTCCGGGCCTCTACCAGTCCGCGACACTGCCGTCGGTTTGAAACTCCCTCGGCGTCTGCCATTCTTCCCATTCCATCGCGCGCACCGCCGCCTCATCCACTTCGATACCCAGCCCGGGCCCCTCGGGGATCGACAGGTGTCCGTCCGTGTCGGTGAACGGATTCTTCAGGTATCCCTCGCCGAGGTGGCCGTGTTCCTGGATGAGGAAATTCGGCGTGCACAGCGCAAACTGAATGCAGGCCGCCAGGGCGATCGGCCCGAGCGGACAGTGCGGCGCCATGGCCATATAGTGCGTCTCGGCCATCGCGGCGATCTTGCGCACTTCCGTGATGCCGCCCGCGTGGCACAGGTCCGGCTGCAGAATCGAAGCGGCGTCTTTCTCGATCACCTCTCGGAAACCGTGCCGGCCGTACAGCCGCTCGCCCGTCGCGATCGGAATCGGCGTCGAACGCGCCACGCGCACCAGCGCGTCCACGTTCTCACACTGGACCGGTTCCTCGATGAAGTAAGGGCGTAGCGGCTTGAGCACATCGGCCAGCGCGATCGCCATCGGCGGGGCGATGCGTCCGTGGAAATCCAACGCGATGTCCGCGTCGCCCGCGGCCTCACGCGCCGCCGCCACCCGAGCCTCCACTCGTTTGAGCACGTCCAGCCCATCCACGATTTCCGTCGTCGTGCATGGGCAGAACTTCATCGCGGTGAAACCGGCCTCGACACACGCGCGGGCGCTCTCGGCGATTTCGCTGGGGTCTTCCCCGCCACAGCCGCCGTACACGCGCACCTTGTCGCGGCAGGCCCCGCCCAAGAGTTGGTGAACGGGCAGGCCAACCGACTTGCCGAAGATGTCCCATAGGGCGTGGTCGATACCGCTGATCGCGCTCATCATCACCGGCCCCCCGCGGTAGAAGCCCGCCCGGTACATCCCCTGCCACAAGTATTCGATACGCCGGGGGTCTTCGCCCACAAGGATCGGGCGCTGCTGATGGACGGCCGCGACCTGCGTCGACGCATAGCCTTCGAGACTCGCCTCGCCCCAGCCGGCAATGCCCTCGTCCGTCTCGATCTTGCAGAACACCCAGCGCGGCGGTACCGGGAACGCTTCCACATTCGTTATTCGCATGGCCTCTTCATTTCCCCGCGTTTCGCGTCTTGGGCGGAACCCATCAGAAACTGTCGGAAGGATGCGTCATCGGATCCCAAGTGAGCAGCACGGCTGGGTGCGCGTGAGTGCGCACAATCAGTTCGTTGTCCTCGGTCAAATCGAGGTACTCGTTCGAATTGTCATACGTCATCACCGCGGGACCGCGCGTCACCAAGATACTCACAGCCACATCTTCGGGCACAACCACGTGGTTCGTATGCTCCGAGGTGGACTTGAACGCGACGCCGATGCCGGCATGGAAAAACCCCCGGGTAATGTGGTTGAAATAGGCCGTGCTCCCGAACGGTGTACTAATCACGAACCCGTCGCCCAAGATCTCATCGCCGCCCTGGTACCTCTCGTCGCCAACCCACATCTTAAACCGCACGGCCGAGTTGATCCGCGCCATGTGGACGTTGATCTCGTTCATCGCGGTCACTTCGCGATCAGGGGCGTCGCGGTTGCGGCGGCGGACGGTGCATAGCAGCTTCGAGAACTGCGTTCTTACCAGTTGGCCCGCCGCCAAGCGTTCCAACACTTTGGCCGCGGGGTGCGCAATGCAACGATTCCCACGCAGACTGTTGCGGATCGGCGCCTTGGGCACGCCCGGCCACTGGCGCTCGGCCGTCAACAGCGTCCCATCGCCGCCGTAGCACACGACCACGTCTGGATCCTCGCGCACAATGTTGAACACATCGTGCCGCTCCACCTCGGGTCTGATATCGTCAATCTGTGCCCCGAACAAGAGCACGTCCATTGGAAGGCCTCCTGCTGTTCACTACGTCAGAGGGGAGCATCGCACTCAGGGCAGGCGTGATGCAAGCCGATGAGCGAAGAGGAGCGGGGAGCCGTTTCGCGGCACGGTAACCGTTCAGGCCGGAACACTCATGCGGCACGTAGGGGCGAAGCCGATGGATCCAGCGTGACGCACGCGACAAGGGGGGAGACGTACCGAACGGCGCGCCACTTGCGGCGCACGGTTACTCCGACTCGGGCTGCGCCAGGTCGTGCTCGACGAAGTCGATAACGGCCTCGTGGTCATCGTCGGCGATCTTCGAGAACAGAATGGCGACCTTGAAGTGGTCGTCTCCCTGCTCGTGGGGGTCGCAGCGCACCACGATTCCTTCACATTCGACGCGGCGTTCGTTCGGCTTAGGAATCTCGAGCACGATGCTCATCTTCGTCATCAGCGGGACCGGTTTGATGGTGTGGCAAAGGACGCCGCTGCCGCTGATATTGTCGACATGATTGAGGACCCCAGGTCCCGACTCATCCATTACTGCCGGGAATCCCCGGCGACTGCGCGGGTAACGGCGCCGTTCATCACCTTCGTACCGCATGGATCTTGACCTCCCACCTCAAGACAGCCGCCTTCAGGGCAGCAACACCCCTATGGTAGCGCACGGCGCAGGCGATTGCAACGATACGATACGCGCCGCCGGTAGCGTCCAGCCTCACTTCCTGCGAAGACGTCCCAGGAGGCTATACCAGAAGGCTTGGAGACGTTGGCCGAATGAGAGGCGTTGTACGGCCGGGAGTTCGAGCGCTTCGGGCTGCTGAGCCCGCTGGTAGGCTCCGTAGATACGCATCAATTCAAGACGGAACTCGCGGGCGGTCTGGAAACGGTCTTTGGGCAAGTGAGCGGTGGCCTTGTCTACAAAGGCGTCGAGATCTGCCGGAAGGTCAGGCCGTTCCTGGCTGAGGGGCCGGTCTTTCTTGGGGAAACGTCCGGCGAGCATGACGTAGCACATGACACCGAGCGGGTAGATGTCGGCGCGGCTGTCGACACCGGCGGCGTTGGTATGTTGCTCGGGGGCCTTGTACTTAATCTTGCCCAGGAGGTCGCCCACCATCGTGAAGGCGCCCTCGTTGTCGACGAACTTGGCGAGACCGAAGTCGAGCAGGCGCACGGAGCCGTCGCGCAGGACCATCACATTCTCGGGGGAGATGTCGCGATGGATGGTGAACTGATGCGCGTATTCGAGCGTGTCGGCGAGCAGGGCCAGGATACGGACGGTAGACCCGAAATCGAGGCGGCGGCGTTTCCTGATCCAGTCGACGAGGCGGCGGCCTTCGACGTAGTCCATGGTGTAAAACAGCATGGAGCCAACGCGGCGGGCGTCGTATATGCGGACGATGGCGGGGTGGCGCAGGCGGCGGACGGTTTCGACTTCGCGAACGAAGCGCCGGGTGATCTTGTGGTCTTCGGTAAACCGCGGCAGCATGGTCTTGAGGGCGTATCGCTGGTTGGTGACGACGTCGGTAACGAGGTAGACGACTCCCATGCCGCCTTTGCCGAGCACGCGTTCGACACGGTACTGGTTGGCGATCACGTCCTCTGGACCGTATTGAGCCTTGAGCGGTTCCATTGCTCTCGTCCCACATCCCCAATGGGAAAAAGCGGGGAGCGGCCGGCATGGCCGGCCCCCGCGAATCGAACGGAACTATTTCAACGTGTTCTTCACGTCGCCCGCGATGCGGGTGGGAATCCCCAGGTGCTGGCACGTGGCGACGAGTTCTTGCAGGATGTCGCCGTAACCGATGGTGATGTGGTTGGACATATGCGTGGCCATCAATTGGTCGCGTCCGTAGCCTGGGATGTGTACGTTAGCGATCGGCCAGACGGGCGTGGTCTTGTCGAGACGTTCCTGCAGGTCGTCCTTGGGCAGGTCAATCACCTCACCGGTGCCGCAGTCCATCCCGATCTCGCCGAAACGCTCGTAGAAACGGGCCCAGGTAATGACGCCGGGCTTGGACACGCCGGAGCAGGTGCCGCCGCCGAGCGGGAAGTACATCTTGGGCTGACGGTAAACCTTCGTGTTGCGCCATCCGCCGAAATGGGCCGGCGGCGCGGCGCCGCTGATAAGAAACACCCACACGAACTTGCCATCATACTCGCGGCCCCAACGCACGTCGTGCAACGTGGTTTCGGTGGGCATGCCTTTGCGCACGAAGATGTCGTGCATGAGCACCTGCGGGATGCCGGATCCCATGTCGCCTTCATTGAAATGGACAATCGCCTTGTCTCTGTTGACCACCTGTTTGGTGACGGGATCTTTGACGGGCGGGCGGACGGCATTGTTGAGCATGCCTTCGACGAGGTCCGAGGCGGGCGTGCAACGCACGAGCCCGATCTGATAGGGGATACCGACGGCGCTCAGGCCGAACCGCTGGTAGGTGCGGGCGGCGGCGGCGTACATCTTCATCTGCGACATCACCTGGCCGTGAACGAGATCGTTCTTCTGATCGGTGCCCCAATCGAACCACGTGCCTTTGCGCACGAGCCAGTTGAGATGCTTCTGCGCCTCGTCGTCACTGACGAGTCCCATCTCGGCCACGAGGTCGGATTGGTTGAGATATTCGACCGGCATGCCGATGGCGCCGAGCTTGGCGGGGTTGATGACGGCGTTGAGCATGCCCATACACCCGGGGTCGAACTGGCCCATGATGCGCTTGTTGCACAGGATGTCGTCGGCGAGCTCCTTGCCGAACCGCTTGGCCGCCCCGGACAGCTTGAGCTTGTCGGCTTTGACGACGTGCGAGGCGCTGTACTTGATCTCGCCCGTCTTGCACCAAGCCGCGAGGTTCTTCATGAAGCCTTCGTCCTTGACGAAGTCGTCGCTCCAGATACGCGAGTGTTTGACGCCAAGGCGCTCGAGGGTTCCGGCGTGGTTGAGCAGGGCGACAAGACCGGGCCAGGTGCCGTCGAAGTTGCCGAGCAACAGCACGGGGCCTTTGTGGGTCTGGATGGGACCGCACACGTTGTGGGCGTAGGCCCAGCAACTGAGGACGACGACCACTGGCGCCTTGGGATCGATCTTGGAAAAGATCTCAGCGCCTTCACATTGGCGGGTCACGAAGCCGTGTCCGCGCTTGGCGTCGTACTTGCTCAGCACCTTCGCCTCGACGCCCAAGCTCTTGAAGGCGCGCTTGACTTCCCGCAGCGTCTTCTCCTGCATTGGCCAGCACTCTACACCGGCGGAATCGCGATAGTCACCGTTCGAAATCAGATAGATGGTCTTCTTGCTCATGGTCTCTCGTCCTCACGCTGTTGGGGTTGGGTCTCCCGCTTCTCCACTGCGGCCTCCGCGGCATGCCGGACCGCCTAGACTGTACCAAGGATACCACAGGGCCAGGGGGAAACAAGAATAGGCTTGTTGGGCTGACGCGCTTCTGCAACTGGCCTTGCAGCCATGACTTGCGATACCCGCCGATTGGTGATACAATGTATGAACAATGAAACACCATAGGTGAGCGGCATGATCAAGAAACTGACCCGGCATGGAAACAGCTTGGCACTGGTGATCGAGAAGCCAATATTGGATCTTCTCGGCGTGTCCGCGGACACACCCATCGAAGTAACAACAGACGGCCAGGTCCTCGTTCTGACACCGGTGCATGACGCCAAACGGCAGGCGGCATTCCGGGCGGCTCTCGAACACGCAAACAAGAAGCACAGCCGCGCCCTCAAGCTCCTGGCAGAATGAACGCGGAGCCGCATTTCCTGACGATCGGCGACGTGCTGACCATCCACGAGGACCAGTTGTCTCGCTACGGAGGCGAAGTGGGTGGCCCGAGCTTCGATCTTCTGCGAGCCGCAGTCGGCGCGCCGTCGGCCACGTTCGGGGGCCGGTTCCTCTACAAGACTCTGTTCGAGGTGGGGGCTGCCTACTTGTACCACATCACGCAGAATCACCCATTCGTTGATGGGAACAAACGGGTAGGAATCGTTGCGGCACTCGTGTTCTTCGCCCTCAACGATATCCATCTCAAGGTAAACGAAGACGAGTTGGTAGACCTGAGCATGGGCGTCGCCCAAGGCCGTCTGAGCCAGTCGGAAGTGACCGTCTTCTTCCAACAACATGCAGTGCCTGGGTGACGCCTCCCGCACCCCTACTCGTGGCGGGGATGGTTCAGTAGGTGTTTGAGGTGGTAGATGAAGTCGAGGGCTTCACGGGCGGATAGGCTGTCGGGGTCGACGGTTTCGAGTTCCTGCTCGACTCGGCTGGGTTCGGCGGTGGCGGGCCCGAAGAGATACATCTGTTCGGGGAGGCCCACGGAGGCCTGGTTGCCGGATTCGAGCCCTTCGAGAATGTCGCGGGCGCGTTCGAGGACACTGCGGGGAAGACCTGCGAGCTTGGCGACCTGGATACCGTAGCTGTGGTCGGCGCCGCCGTCGACGATGCGATAGAGGAACACGACTTTGCCGTTCCACTCGCGCACGGCGACGTTGACGTTCTTGGCGTGTTCGAGTTTGCCGGCGAGTTCGGTGAGTTCGTGGTAATGGGTGGCGAAGAGGGTCTTGGCGCGAATGCGGTCGTGCATGTGTTCGGCGACGGACCAGGCGATGCTGATGCCGTCGAAGGTGCTGGTACCGCGCCCGATCTCGTCGAGAACAATGAGGCTGCGTTCGGTGGCGGTGTTGAGGATGTTGGCCGTCTCGATCATCTCGACCATGAAAGTACTCTCACCGCGCACGAGGTTGTCGGAGGCGCCGACGCGGGTGAAGATGCGGTCGACAACACCGACGTGGGCCTCGGCCGCGGGCACGAAACTGCCGATCTGGGCCATCAACGTAACGAGGGCCACCTGGCGCAGGTAGGTGGACTTACCGGCCATGTTGGGGCCGGTCACGATCTGGAGTGAGGCCTCGGCGGGATCGAGCGTGGTGTCGTTGGGCACGAAGTCGCCGCTAGGCATGAGGTCTTCGACGACAGGGTGGCGTCCGTCGCGCACGTGTAACTCGTCCGAGTCGTTGACGTCGGGTTTGCAGTAGTTTTTGGCGGAAGCGACATCGGCCAGCGACAGCAGGACGTCGACCGTGGCGACGGCATCGGCGGTGTCCTGAATCCGCGGGGCCTCGGCCGCAATGCGCTCGCGCAACTCAACAAACAGATCGTACTCGAGCTTGTGCATGCGCTCCTGCGCGGTGACGATCTCCTCTTCGCGCGATTTGAGCGTGGGCGTGATGTAGCGCTCGGCGTTGACGAGGGTCTGCTTGCGTTGATAGTCGTCGGGCACGAGGTGAACGTTGGCCTTGGAAACCTCGATGTAATAGCCGAAAACCTTGTTGTAGCCAACCTTGAGCTTCGGGATACCGGTGCGCTTGCCCTCCTCGCGTTGGAGCGTGGCGATCCAGTCGCGCCCGCCACGCACGAGTTCGCGCACGTGGCTCAGTTGTTCGTCGTAGCCATCGTTGAACAGGTTGCCCTCGGTAATGGGAACGGGCGGTTCATCGACGATGGCCGTCTCGATCAACGCAGTGATATCGGGCAGTTCGTCCGTGCCGTCGCGCAGTTCACACAGCATCGCGGCGCGCATGGCGGGCACTTGCTGCAGGGAACGTCCCAGCGCCTTGACGTCGCGGGCGTTGCCGGCCTTCGAGGTCAGGCGTCCGAGCAGGCGCTCGAGGTCACCAATGCCGCGGAGGGCTTCTTTCAGTTCCAGACGGACCTCGGCCTCTTCGAAGATCTGTTCGACGGCGTCTAACCGGGCTCGAATGGCGCCCACGTCGACGAGCGGATGCAGGATCCACTGCCGCAGCTTGCGCCCGCCCATACTGGTCTGTGTGCGGTCAAGCACGCCAAGCAGCGTACCGCGCTTGCGGCGATCGACGAGGGACTCGGTCAGCTCGAGGTTGCGCTGGGTGTTACCGTCGAGCACGACGAACGCGGCGGGACTGTAGCGGCGCGGCAGGCGCAGTTGGGGCACGCCGTCGCGCTGGGTGTCTTTGACGTAGGCGATCAGCGCCCCAGCGCAGGCGGTGGCTTCCGGTGCGTCGTCGAGTCCGATCCCTTTGAGGGTGCCGAGGTCGAACTGATCGAGTATGCATTCCTCGGCGGGACGCCGGTCGAAATCGTGCTCGGAACGTGTGGTAAACGGGATGGCGTCAAAATGGGCACGCAAGCGCCCGACGAGCGCCCCGGCGTCCGAATCGATCGAGTCGGCAGACTCGGCCACGAGCACCTCGGCGGGCGCCATGCGGGTCAACTCGTCGAAGAGGATCCGTTCGACGTTGCCGGTGAGTTGGGCCGCCAGGAATTCGCCGGTGCTCACGTCGACCAGGGCCAAACCGGCGGCGGCGGCGGACACGGTGAGCGCGGCGAGGTAATTGTTGGTGGTTTCGTCAAGGAGGTCGGGTTCCATGACGGTGCCTGCCGTGATGGTACGCACGACGGCGCGCTTGACGATGCCCTTGGCTTCTTTGGGATCCTCGATCTGGTCGCAGATGGACACGGTACGGCCGCCCTTGATGGCTTTGGCCACGTAGGTATCGAGCGTGCGCACCGGTACCCCCGCCATCGGCACCCGGGCGTCGTCCTTACCGCCGCCGTCTCGGGAGGTCAACGTCAGACCGAGCAGTTCGGAGGCCTCAATCGCGTCCTCGAAGAACAACTCGTAGAAATCGCCCATCCGGAAGAACAACAGCGACTCGCCACACTCCGCCTTCGCCTGAATGTACTGGCGGAGCATGGGCGTGAGCTTGCGCTCGGGGATGTCGCTGAGTTTCTTCCAGTTCGGGGTCATGGGCCGACATTATACTGATTTTCACTTTTGTCCTAAACAGTGTTTCGTGCACAGACGAATTCTCAAGACAATCGATCTGGCTCCGTTCAACGAGTCGGGCGGGCATTGGGGTTGCTCAGCATCATCTTGACGGTTCGCAGGACAGCAGACCTGGCCCTCAAAAGTGAGGAAACAGGTCCGTGACCTATCCAAAACGTTGATCTTTGCGTCCAATCCGTCCGCGAGTTAGATTGCACGGCAGGCCCGGCGCCCTGGAGAGGTTGACACGCCCGCCAATTCGGCACTAGAATCGTCCTCGTTGGACTGGGAGGGGTGCGGGGTTGCCAAGATGAAACGATTTAGTTTCAGCACCTTCAAAGTGCAAGACGTTAACCGCGATGCCTTCGATGCGTGTCACGCCGTGGCCGAGCTGCAGCCGTCCGACCGTCAGCCGCTCGTACTGCTGGGTGACCACGGCGTCGGCAAGACCCACCTGATGTACTCCATCGTCAACGCCCTGCGGGCAGGCACCGCCCCCGTGGGCTTGGCCTACGTGACTGCCCGGGAGTTCCCGCGCGAGGTCCGCATGCTGGTGACGGACCCCACTCCGGTCGAAAAGGCCGAGCACGCCGTCCTGCTCGTAGACCAGTTAGAAGATTTCACCGAGCACGTCGAACAGCTCCAAGCCGTCGTGCAGATCTTCCTCGACAGCCACCACTACGTGGTGCTCGGCACGAGCATCCATCCCTCCAGACTGCGCGCACTCCCTGAAGACCTGCGCAAACTTCTCGAGCAAAGCCGGACTGTGACGCTGCGGCCGCGCCCGGCGCCACCATCGAGTGACGCGTCACCGGAGGATGCGGATGCCCTGGTGCGCGCGCAGGAGGAGAGCCGCCAGCTTCGCGAGCGAGTCGCTCAATTGGACGAGCAACTGCAGCGGACCGAGAAGAAGGCGGCCGTGGTGGGCCAGGTAGATCAACTGCGGCGCGAGTTGCAGGCCCAGATGGACCGCGCCTCCGAGAACGCCGGCGCGGCCGACGAGGTGGCCGAACTGCGCCGCCAGCTTCAGAAAGCCGCCGAACAGGCCGAACGCGCCGCCGCCAAGCTGACCCACGGCAGTGAACAACGCAAAGCGTTGAGCGAACAGCTTGACGCTGCCGAGAAAAAGGCCCGCCAGGCCGCCAATGAAGCGGCCGGACTGCGGAACCAGCTTGAGGAACAGTTGCGTAGCGCCCGCGAACGCGACGCGGCCGCAGCGGAAAATGCGGACGCCCTGGGGCGCCAACTCGACAAGGAGCGGGAAAAAACGAGCGAACTCGCCGCCCAGATAAGCGCGCTTCAGCAGGAGGCCGGCGAGACCGACCAGCGGATTGACGCCCTGTTGGAGCAGGTCGAACAGAACCGCGCCGAATTGGGCCGCGCGGAGCAGCAGCACCGCGAGCGGGTGCGCGAGCTTCAGGCACTCGCCGGTTCCGCGGACGCCGAGCGGCTGCCACCGGTTCCGCTGGGAGACACCGAGTTCGCCGGATCGGCGCGGGTGAGTGAAGCGAACGAATCCGCCCGCAGCCACCTCGCCATCGAGCAAGAACTGGCTCGTATGAAGGCCGAGGCCGCGCAAGCCCGACGGGCTCACGACGAGGTTCTCGACAAGCTCGACCGCCTGACCGCCGAACACGCCCAACTCGAACTCGAAGCCGATCGGGTGCGCCAGGAGTTCGTCTCACAGGCGGGCGACATGGACGCCCTGCGTCATGAAGCCGCCGCCCAGGTAGCCGCCGCCAACGCGCAGGCGGGCGAGATCGAGCGCAAGTACGTCGAGTTGTACAGTTCGCTCGATGGCGCGCGTCAGACCGAATATGCCGTCGCCGAAGGTCTCGAGGGCCTGCGGCGCCGCCTGATCGATACCTCCGACACCATGGCTGAACTTGCCTCGAAGCTCGCCGAGGAAGAGAACGGGGCGCCGGAAATAACCGCCCAACCGCAGGGACCAGACCAGGCCGGAGCATTCAGCGACGCCGACGATCCGAGTGAACTTGCTGAAACGGCCGAGTTTGGCGGCGGCGAGGATGCACCGCACCGCAACCAGGGGGACGAGAACGAGGGCGAGACGGTGTTCGAGGATGCCGAGCCCGTTGCAGACTGACGCCAATCCGGCATGCTGTCCGTCCGGAAGACGGGAATCCTATGGGCCGGGTTAGGCCGTTCCGAGCGTTCGCCGTATCCCGGTCTGGTCTCACCAACCATGCGCCGCCCGTTTCCAGCAGCACAATCAAGGAGTGAACATGAACGCTTTTACACAACGCGTGATCGACCTGTTCGAAGACATTCATCCCCTCGACCGCATTCCGCGGGCGGGCTACGTCGTGCGCGGGGTGCCGCACCCTGAGTCTGTCGCCGCACACAGCCACTTTGTCTCCGTGCTCACCCTCCTGTTTGTGGACGAATACTCCGGACAGTTCGACACAGACAAAGCCTTGGCCATGGCACTCATCCACGACCTCTCCGAAGCCAAGCTGATGGACATCCCCATGCCCTATGCCGACGCCTACCTCAAGGAGGCCAAAGAACGAGCCGAGCAGGCCATCATGGAGGACCTGTTCGCCGCGTTTCCGCCCAAGTTCGCCCAGTATCATCAACAACTGCTCGACGTGTCGACACCCGAGGCGCGTCTGGTGCGCGGACTCGACAAGGTACAGTTGCTCCTGAAGGTGTTGTTCTACGAACGCGAACGCGCCGGCTATCTCGACGAATTCTGGAGCGGCGCGGGCAATTTCCGCGACTACGGCATTGAGGCCGTCTCCGACTTCTTCGATGCTATCTGTGAACGCGCCGGACGCGTACGGCCTTCGCAGGGGCCCGCCCAGTAGTACGAATGCCCAAGCAGGAGCGCGCACCGGTCAGGTCTCCCGGTTCAGCGGCAAGCGGATGGTGAACCCTGGGAATTCTTGTGGCGGCCGGGCGGGAGTTGGTAGGATCGCGTCTTGACTGAGGAGAACCGAGATGCCCCTGTTCCATTTTGTCTGCACCGAGTGCCAGGCGCGCAGTGAGATTCTGGTGCGCGGCGGCGAGCCTCCCGTCTGTCCGCACTGCGGCGCCACCGATCTTGTAAAACAGGCCAGCGCGTTCGCGCCCGTCGCGTCCGACCCCGGTGGCGGTCTGCCCGAAAGCTGCCGTTCCTGCTGCAGCCTTAACAACGGAACCTGCCCCAATCAATAGCCGCTAAGGCTGGGTGTGGAAAGGCCTACGCCCCCATTGCCAGTAGCGCGTCCAGCATGCGATCGACCGTCGTAATCACCCGCGCCGACGCTTCGTAGGCGCGCTGATACTGGAGCATGTTGGTGACTTCTTCATCGATTGACACACCCGACACCTCCTGCCTGCGCCGGTTGAAGTCGTCGACGAATGCCTGCTGAACCTGTAGCGTGTCCGTATTAGCGCGCGCGTCGACGCCCACCCGGACGATGGTCGACTCGTAGAAGTCGTTGACGGTGGACGAGTTGTTGCCGAGCAACTGCGCCGTTCGCAGATTCGCCATGTCCAGCGCCGCGCTGTTGTCGCCCGTCTCCAGGATGTCGAGGCTGTAGCCCGAGGTGATCAGCCGCGGATTGTCCAGCAGATCCTGGTTGATCCCCATCGTCAGGGCGTCCGTGCCCGTGAACAGACCGTTGACGCCCAGCGCCGTCAGGACGTTCGACGTGTCGTTGGCGAAGCTGAACGTGCTGGGCGCCGTCGCGCTGAGGCTGATCGTGTTATTCGCCGTCACGGATGCGGAGAAGTTCGGAATCCCGTTGAGATCCGCCACCAGCGAGTCCAGCGTAGAGGCCGTCGTGATCGTGATGGTCGTCGTCGTTGGTACGTTGGCTGCGTCGTACACCACCACGTCGAACGTGCCGGGCGTTACGTCGAACGGCAAGCCCGCCGCGTCCAGCGTGTTCGTCGAGTCGTTGACCGCATTCGTGCCGGTGATTGCGCCCGACAGGTTGTCCAGACCGTTGCCGTTGGCATGGATCCGGTTGACCTGCTCAATGATCGTCGCCGCGATCATGTCGATGTCGTCCGCCAATAGCACCAGACTCTCATCGCGTATCGCCAACGCACCCGCCAGTTCGCCGTCGCGGATGTCCACGTCCTGGTCATTGTCCACGAAGCGCACGGCCACCAGATCCAGCCGGACCGGGTCGAGAGTGGGATCGCGCACCGCGGCCATCTCGCGAAACTCCGACCCGCCCACCACCACGTCGCCCGCGATGAACACGTCCACTTCCCCGTTGTCGCGCTCCCGAAAACTGATGTTGATCAGACCGGACAATTGGTCGAGCAGCAAGTCGCGTTCGTCGCGCACGTCGTTGGCCTTCGCGCCGCCGAGTTCGGCGTCGGCGATGTTCTGGTTCAAGGCCGCGATCCGCTCCGAGAGCGAGTTGATCTCGGGGACGATGTTGATCACTTCTTCGTTGGCGTTGGTGCGCAGCGCCTGGATGTTCTGGGCGAGTTGGTTGAGCAGCGAGGTCAAGCTCTGCGCCTCCGTGATCACCGACTGACGAACCGGCAGTTCCTCGACGTTGTTGGCGAAGTCGTTCAGCGCGTCGAAGAAGAAGCTGAGGCGCGTGCCGAACCCGTTCTCGCCCGGTTCCTGAAACAGATCTTCCATCCGGTTGAAGTACGTTGCCCGTACTTCCGTGAAACTCAACCCGGGGTTCTGTTCTCGAAATACGATGTCGAGGAACTCGTCCCGGATCCGCGAGACATCCTGAATCCTGACGCCCCCGCCTACCAGGCCATACGACCGGCTCGTGGGTTCCAAGAACGTCAACTCCGCCCGCTGGCGCGAAAAACCCTCGCGATTCACATTGGCGATATTGTGCCCCGCGACCTCCAACTGCACCTGCGCCGCCTGCAACCCCGTCTGCGCGATGTTAAACGTGCCGAATAGATTGCCCAAACCACTCTCCTCCGAAATATCTCTTCGCACCAACCGATCACGGGAACGCGCGGTCTCCATCTGACGAAGCAAGCCGCATTCCAACTATCGGCCTATGCGCAACAAACCTTAACGGAACGACTTACGGCGTGGCGGCGGCCCGGGACCGGCCCCCCGGTTTGGGCAAAGGTTGCCCCCCGGGGAAAAACATGCAGGGCGCGCGGCAAGGTGGCATGGGCTTCCAGCCCATGATTGCGTTGGCCCGAAAAGCTCA
>JAACEL010000023.1 GCA_011682535.1 Nitrospiraceae bacterium
TCCAGCCAAACCAGCGACGGGTCCTCCAACGGCACGTCGAACTGATACTTCACCTGTAACGGCCACCCCCCGCTTGTCAGGGTCATGACCTCAACCGTGACCCCGGACAACTCCACTCTGGTTCCAACGGGCATCGGGTGGGCCTTGTCGCGTACCAGGACAAAACGATAGCCGCCCTTGGGTTCGACCAGCAAGGTGTAATCGTCCACCCGCTCCAGCCGTACGGGCACCGGCAAAGACGACGTGCCCCCGAAACTGCGGATGCGCTTGGGCACGGGTAGTCCATTCAGCGCCCGATAGATGGGAATGTACGACGTGAAAAATACGTGTGGCGCGCTGGCCACCACGACGGTCTTGTCGGTCACGTCGTCGTCTAGTGGGATCGATTCGATACTCCGATCGAGTTCGCGGAGAAAAAGGGAGGATCCGTGAATGCGCAGGGGAAACACCAGCGGGGCAATGATCACGTGGGTCGCGATCAGAAGGACCAGCATGGGTTTCGTCACCCACCTGGGGAAGCGTAGCGTGCCGGTGGCGATTGCGGCGATGAGTTGCGCCGCTAGTCCCATGGCGCCCACGCCCACGAAGAGCAGCAGGCGATCCATGGGAAACGTAGCGCAGATGGGCATGAGGGCCAGCAGCATTCCAACACACCAGAAGCGGGCTGTGCGGTCCGAGCGAAGCAGCGGTATGAGCACGATGCCCAGCCACGCCAGGAAAGCCGCTCCCAGGCACCACCATACCGCACACACGGCCGGCCAGGGCAAGAGTATGTAGAAATCCGAGGGCGGGGTCGCCCATTGTCCCAACAACAGGATCGGAGCGCGCACGAAAGCTGCGCTCAAATAGGTGAGCGGCGAATGCAGCGGATCGATGTAGGTGTCCGAGCCAATGGCGCCGTAGCCCAATACGTTGTATGCGATCCGCCAGGCGACTACGGTGACCGCGTAGGGAACCAGACTCAGCACGCGGTCACGCCGGCGCCCCTCGTCCAAAAAGACGGCGTAAGAGAAGAGATAGGCGCAGGCGGCGAGAGCCCCCTCGTTCGACAGGAGCCCCAGTAGCAGGCACACCACTGCGGCGGCGCCCATTCCGTGCCGCTTTCCGGTCCGCCAACGGTCGTGAAGCCACACCGCCAGGAGGCCAAAAAACGCTGCGAGCAACCCATTGCGGTTGGCCAGCCAGGCGACCGGCCATGCATGGGCATCGTCCACCGCATAACAGAACGCCGCAAGGCCCGCCACCCACCCCGGCCCCATGAAGCGCCTATAGATCGCGGCCACCAACGCCACCAGGGCTCCGAACCACAACAGGCTCTGCATGTGCATCAAGGGAACGATGTCGGGCCACAAGCGATATTCGATCCAATGCGTGAACACCGCCACGGGCCGGAGGAATCTCAGGCGAATCGTGTCCAACGTCCACCAGGGCATGAAGCCCAGATCCTTGAGTTTCCGGGTGCGTTCCGGATCGCCGTCGGCGAAGTCGAACATGGACCAGGCCGAGCCATGGTTATCGAGGGCGTAGGACGTGGCCTTCATCCTCAGTCGTTGAAGATGGTCGTCGACGCGCAGGCCGAACCAGAGCGAGGGGGACGCGAGCGCCATGGCGAGAACGGCCACCGCCACCGGGAAGCGGCGATGGGCAAACCACACCTTCAGCGTGTCCGTTAGAGCCCCCAAACGCGCCATTGTCAGGAAGCCCACTTTAGTGACGCCCGAATCTCAGCCGCCTTGTCGAAGATTGCCTCACGCGAGATACCCGCCTCCGTGTACATTGCGAAGATGTTGTCGTCTGGCGTTTCGGGCGGCACGGTGTGCGAAGCGGCCAGGATGTACCCGCCGCCGCCGGCCGTCATGCCCTCAATGAGGCGCGCGGTCGCGCGGCGCACCTGGCCGGGTGTGCCGTTTGGCAGCAGATCCTGCGTGTCCACGCCTCCCATGAAGGCCAGTTCCGCGCCGAACTCGCGTTTCAACTCCAGGGGATCCATGCCGGGGCAATTGCACTGCACCGGATTCAACACGCCGACGCCCATCTCGATCAGGTCGGGGATGATGGGCCGCAGCGCCCCGCAACTGTGATAGGCCACAGGCAGCCCGCGTGCCGCACCCACGTCCACCACCCGCTGCAAATGCGGCCTGATCAGGTCGCGCCACATGGCCGGATCCATCATCATCGCCTGTTGCCCCGCCACGTCGTCGCCCGTCCACAGCCAATCCAACGCGAAGCGGTCGCAAGCGGCCTCCGACAAGGTCACGGCGAAGTCGGCGCAGCGCCCCAGCATGGTGTTGGCCAAATCGTGGTCGGCGGCCAGATCGAGCAGGCCGTCTTCCATGCCGCGCAGACGCCAATACATTTCGAACGCGCACGGCGATACGTCGACGCCCACGTAGTACTCTTCGCTGCACGCCATGACCGGGTCCATCTGGGCCAGCAGTTCGTCCAGGTGATCGACGGGAAAGACGTATTGGAGTATGGCGTCGCGACTCGCGCCAGCCAGGGGGAACCCGGCGATCTGGTTGAAGGCGCCGTCTTTGACCCAACGGATGCCCCAGAAGTCGGTGTGGCCATCGCCGTCGCGCTCGTGGACGATCCCCTCCATGGCGTAGTTGTTGTTGACCCACGTCTGGCGTACGTCGTTGCCCATGGCTTCGCCGACATAGGGGGGCGGGATCTCCAACAGATCCGCCAAGCGCCGCGCCGTACCCGGATGGAACCACATAAACACGGGGACGCGGTCGACGGGATGCCGCTGGAGCGCGGCCTTAACCCGGGCTTTGGCATTCATCGCGGTGGTCTCTCCGGACCCCTAGCGGCTGACCTTGACTTCCTTGTGAGTGCGTGCGGACTTGTAGATGGCGCAGGCGATCTCGACGGCGTGCTTGGCGCTCGAAATGGGAATCACCGGCTCGCGGTCGTAACGGATGGCCTTGACCAGATCTTCCACGATCAGCAGGTGACCGTCGGCCGAGACGGCCATCGGATCCTTACCGATCGCGTCAACCTTCTTCTTGCCGCCGAACAGGGCCATCATGCGCTTGCGTTGGGCGGGGGTGCCCATTTCGTACAGTTCCAGGTTACTGCCGTGCTTCGAGAACGAGCCCTTCGTGCCGTACATGTACACGCGCTGGGCGCCTTCGGGAATGCAGCAAGTGGTGGCGTAGAGCGTGCCGAGAGCGCCGCTCTCAAACTTCAAAATCGCGACGGTTTGATCCTCCGCCTCAATGTCGTGGTTGTGGACGTCATAGAACCCGCACACGCTTTCGACCGGTCCGGCCAGCCATTGAATCAGATCGATCGTGTGCACGCCCTGGTTCATCAGCGCGCCGCCGCCGTCCAGTTTCCACGTACCGCGCCACGGGCCATGCGGGCCCTCGAAATAGCTGTCCGCGCGGAACCAAGGCAGGTGGGCGTGCGCGCCGATGATGCGCCCCATGGCCCCCTTCTTGATGGCCTTGCGCAGCATGATGTTGCAGTTTTCCATACGCGACTGGAAGATGCACCCACACTTGACCCCCGTCGCCTTCACTACATCGTCGAGCTTCTTGATCTTCGCGGGGGTCACATCGACGGGTTTCTCGACGATGAGGTGCTTGCCCGCCTTCGCGGCCTTGATCCCCATCTGCGTGTGATAGCCGCTCTCGGTGACGATGTTGACGACGTCGATATCGGGATCCTTCAGCAGGTCGGCATAGCGCTCGAATCCCGTACACCCATATTCCCGCACCGTCTTGCGAAGGCGCGTCTTATCGGTATCGCAGACGGCCGCCAGGTTAGCCCCCTTCGCGTCACGAATCGCCCTGCAATGGTGTCCACCCATGCCCAGTCCAACAACCGCAAAATTCAACGCTCTCGTCATTCCGTTCTCTCCTTAGTCCTGCGTAGTGCATGCGCACTGCCTTCTGCCTGCAGTCTGAACCAGTGTACGCATCGAAGAGGGAATGTTCAACTCGAATACGACACGGAGGCATTTGCGGAAATTGATGTTGGTGAGTATTGGCAGGGGGTTGCGGGGTGTGCCGCTGCCGCGGCCTGCCAGGGCTCGGCGATGCCCCCGACCTGTGGAGCCCCCGCCTTTCGGGATGGTTGCACTAGAATCCGTTTGGGTCTACTATGCACTTGTCTGGGGAGACAGCCACAAACTGGGATCGGTGTCCGTGCGCATATGTTGAAAGCGCCGCCGGTGTGGTAACATTAACGGAGAGTGGTTTGGCAGTAGGGAAAGGGAGGTAATCATCCATGAAACGGAGAGGCTTCACACTAATCGAACTGTTGGTGGTCATTGCCATTATAGGCATTCTGGCGGCAATCTTGCTGCCTGCCCTGGCGCGGGCGCGTGAATCGGCACGGCGCGCCTCGTGTCAGAACAACCTCAAGCAAATGGGTCTCGTTTTCAACATGTACGCCAATGAGGCTAAGGGCAAGTTCCCGCCGATCCGGGTATTCACGTGCGCCGACCCGCCGGAAAACGCCAGCGACGCGACGATCAATGGCCCGTCGCTCTATCCGGAGTACCTCACGGATGTGGCGGTGTTGGTCTGCCCGTCGGACTCGGATGCGATCGACATGCCCGATCGCTGGCATGTGGACCACGACCTGTCCAAGCCGGTGAGGGCGTGTGAACTGGCGCGCGGCAGCTACTACTACCTCGCTTGGGCGTTCCATGAGCCGGCGATCCTGCTGCCCGGCGTCACGGTACCCACGAACCTCGATGGGGTCGACATGGGTGACGAAGGCTCCGTCGTGAGTTTCGCCTACACGTTCCTGAAGGACGACGTGGTCAACGCCTTCCTGGCGCTGTACCAGTATGGGTTCACGCCGGAGCAGAAGGACCGGGATATTGGTCCAGTGCCGCGGATGCGTCTGGGCATCGAACGGTTCTTCATCACCGACATCAACAACCCGGCCGCGAGCGCGGCGGCAGCGAGTCAGATCCCCGTCATGTGGGACGAGATCGCCGTGGGCGCCAATGCCAACACCTACAACCACCTTCCAGGCGGCGGCAACACGCTGTACATGGACGGTCACGTCGAGTGGATTCGGTGGCAAGACCAGTTCCCCGCCAACATCACGGGCGTGCTCTTGAGCTCCATCTTCTAGCTAGCCAGCGCGCACGGTTGAATCGAGCGCGGGCGCGTGGTGCAGTTGAGGACTCGACACGGGGGCTCCGAGGATAGATATCCTCGGAGCTTCCGTTACTCTTCATCCGCGGGCGCGCCGGGGGCGCTGTAGGAAGCGATTCGCAACCGAAGGAAGACTGCTTGAATGAAGAAACAGGCCGGTTTTACGCTCCTCGAGATCATGATCGTCGTCTCCATCATGGCGATCCTTGCGGCCATGGCAGTGCCCGCGCTGCTGCGCTCACGCTTGCAGACGCATGAAACGGCCGCCATCGAAAACCTGAAGACCGTCAATGAAGCCCAGATCGCCTATGCGGGCGCGAAGAACACCTTCGGAACCTTCGAAGAACTGACGAGCGAAGCCAGCGGCCCCGGCACGGCGTTCCTCGATGGAAAGTGGGAAGAGGGCGTAGAACGCGGGGGCTACGAGTTCTTCATCGACAACGTCTCGGAAAGTACCTTCTTCTGCTACGCCGAGCCGTCGCAGCCGGGCACGACGGGCAACCGGTACTTCCGTCTCGACGCAGGCGGAGTCATACGCTGGAGCAACGACGGGCGCCCCGACGAAAACGATCCCGCGATCGGGTCTTCGGTCTGATCGGCTACCCCACCGTGATGAGCGAGGGGTCGTAGTCTTCCGGCTTCTCATATCCCAACAGGTTCAGTATCGTCGCCGCCACGTTGCTCAGTCCGGGCTCCGGAATGCCGCTCAACGCGATCGGGTTCGCCTGCGAGAAATCCTTGATGATGAAAGGCACGGGATTGAGTGTGTGGGCTACCATGGGCTCACGTTTGCCTTTCTTCTCGGTAAACAGGCAGTCGGCGTTGCCGTGGTCGGCCGTGACCATGAGCACGCCCTTGGCGGCCGCCACCGCCGGCATCAGCCGGCTCAACCCCAGATCAACCGACTCGACCGCGATGCGCACGGCCGGGGCGATGCCGGTGTGGCCAACCATGTCGCCATTGGCGTAGTTGAGGCGCACGAAATCGTAGGAGCCCGAAGAGACGGCTTCGATGACGGCATCGGTGATCTCCGCCGATTTCATCCACGGGCGCTGGTCGAAGGTGACCGTGTCGGACGGAATCTCGACGTATTTCTCGACGCGCTCGTCGATGTAGCCGGAGTTGTTTCCGTTCCAGAAATAGGTGACATGCCCGAATTTCTGGGTCTCGGAGATGGCGAACGAGCGCACGCCTTCGCGGCACAGGAATTCGCCGATCGTCCGGTCGATGGCGGGCGGATCGACCAAGAAATACTTGGGGATCCGCGCGTCGCCGTCGTACTGCATCATGCCGGCGTAGAACACGTTGGGAACGCGCTCGCGGTCGAACTCGGCCAAGTCGGCGTCTTCGAACGCGCGCGATATCTCGATCCCCCGGTCGCCGCGGAAGTTGAAAAACACGACCGCGTCGCCGTCTTCGATGGTGCCGACCGGCTGGCCGTCCTTGGCGATCACGAAGCTGTCGAGGTACTGGTCGGTGGCGGTAGGGTCTTCGTCGTAGTAGGTGTGCACCGCTTCGGAGGCCGAGGCGAACATGCGGCCCTTGCCCAGCACGTGGGCCCGCCAGCCCCGCTCGACGACGGACCAGTCGGCGCCGTAGCGGTCCATCGTGGTCACCATACGGCCGCCGCCCGAGGCCACGCGGTAGTCGCGGCCATCCGCGCTCATGGCGGCCAGACGCTCTTCCAGCGGAACCACGTAGTCCAGCGCCGACTTCTCGCCGACATCGCGGCCGTCGAGCAGCGGATGGACCCGGACACGTTTGACGTCTTCGGCGGCGCAACGCTCCAGGAGGGCGTAGAGCTGGTCGATGTGACTGTGCACGTTGCCGTCGGACAGAAGGCCGATGAAATGCACCGTGCCGCCGCCGGCCGCCTGTTTCATTACGTGATGCCAGGCGCCACCCTCGAAGATCGAGCCGTGGGCAATCGCCTTGTTGACGAGTTTGGCGCCCTGCGCGAAAACGCGGCCCGCACCCAGCGCATTGTGCCCGACTTCCGAGTTGCCCATATCACCGTCGTCGGGCAGCCCCACGGCGAGGCCGTGGGCTCGAAGCCGCGTGAACAGCGGTTCGGCGAACAGCGCGTCGAGCACCGGAGTATGCGCCAAGTGGACGCCGTCGGACTCGCCGCCCTTGCCAATGCCGATGCCGTCCATGATAACGAGCAGAACGGGCCCCTGGAATCTCTGGTAATTCTTGAGTTTTTCAAGCTGTAAGTCCGCCACGGAAGTCGAAGTCCTTTGGGTTGTCACGCCGGTATTCGAGGACCGTTGAGTGTACTCGCCTGACGCGAGCCGATGCAAATTGACGTGAGGGCGTTTGACAAGGATTGGAGCCTTCTGGTACGCTCCATTTTTCGTGCCGTCGGGGCCTGCGGTGCAAGACGGCGAATGCGGTGGCCGTGTCCTTTCCAAGGCTTTTCATCCATGCGAAAGGTGCATTCAACACAGCCAGATCGCTTCACGAACAGCGCATGAGGTAAGTAGGATGAAAAGAAAACCACGCCTTTTCACACCGGGCCCAACACCCGTTCCGCCAGAGGTGCTCCTCGACATGGCGGCGCCGATGACCCATCATCGTCAAGCGGCTTTCGAAGCCATCTTCTCGGAGGTTTCCGAAAAGCTGAAGACCGTCTTCCAGACCTCGAGTCCGGCGGTCATCCTGTCGGGTTCGGGCACGGCCGCCCTCGAGGCCTCGATGATCAACACGTTGTCGGCGGGCGACAAGGCGATCTCGGTCAACGGCGGCAAATTCGGTGAGCGTTGGGGCCAGATTGGCGCGGCGTTTGGCGTTGAGATGAACGTGATCGACATCGAGTGGGGTACAGCGGTAGACCCGGCCCAAATCGAGGAGGCTCTGAAGGCTGAGCCGTCGGCGAAGGCCGTTTTCACCACGCTGCATGAGACCAGCACCACCGTTTTGACCGACATCAAGGCGATCGCCGAAGTCACCGCCAAGACCAGCGCCATCCTCGTCGTCGACGCGGTTAGCGCCTTGGCCGCCGACGAACTGCGCATGGACGAATGGGGCGTCGACCTCGTCGTTTCGGGCTCGCAGAAGGCGCTGATGCTGCCGCCGGGCCTGGCGTTTGCCGCCATCGGCCCGAAGGCCGAGGCCGTCATGAAGACGTCGACGCTGCCCAAGTACTACCTTGACCTGACCAAGGCCATCAAGAGCCTGGGCAAGAAGACGACGCCGTACACCCCGTCGGTCTCCATCATCATCGCCATGAACACGGCGTTGGACGCCTTGGTCGACGAGGGTATGGAGACGGTGTGGGCGCGCCATGCGAAGCTGGCCGAAGCCACGCGCGCGGGCGTCATCGGCATGGGCATGGAATTGTTCTCGCAACGTCCGTCCAACGCGGCGACGGCCGTCAAGTTGCCTGATGGCGTTGACGGGGGCACGCTGCATAAGAAGCTGCGCGACGAATTCAAGGCCACGTGCGCCGGCGGTCAAGAGCACCTCAAAGGCAAGATCGAACGCATCGGCCACATGGGGTACTACGACCAGTTCGACGTGATCACCGTACTGTCGGCCTTTGAACTGGCGCTCAAGGAAATGGGAGCGGCGGTGAAAGTGGGCGAGGGTGTTGCGGCGGCGCAACGTTGTTTCGCAGAGGAATAGACTATGCCCAAGGTGCTTTGTCTGGACAATTTGAGCGAGAACGGCGTCGAGGTCTTCCGCCAAGCGGGGTACGACGTCGACGTGAAGCCGCCGCAGAAGGACATCCCGGCGTTCGTCAAGATCATCGGCGAATATGACGCGGTCGTCGTGCGCAGCGGCACGAAAGTGACCGCGGAGGTCATCGAGGCCGCCACGAATCTGAAGGTGATCGGCCGGGCCGGCGTCGGTACGGACAACATCGACAAAGACGCCGCCACCAAACACGGCATCGTCGTCATGAACGCCCCGGGCGGCAACACGATTTCAACCTGTGAGCACACGCTCGCGCTACTGTTGGCATTGTGCCGCAACGTCCCCGTTGCCCACCTGTCCATGCAGGAAGGCCGCTGGGACCGCAAGAAATTCATGGGCACCGAAGTGTGCGGCAAGACGCTGGGCATCATCGGCGTCGGACGCATCGGCGCTGCCGTAGCCAAGCGCGCGCGATCCTTCGAGATGAAGGTCATCGCCACGGATCCGTTGCTCACGAAGATCAAGGCCAAGGCCCTGGGCGTCGAGTTGGTGACGTTCGACGAGTTGATCGAACGCGCCGACTTCATCTCGATCCATGCGCCGAAGTCCGAGAAAACCAACAACATGGTCCGCGCCGAGCACTTCGCGAAGATGAAAAACTCGTGCCGGATTGTGAACGCCGCGCGCGGCGGCATCATCAACGAAGCCGACCTGGCCCAAGCCCTGCGCGACAACGTGATTGCGGGGGCGGCGCTCGACGTGTACACCGCCGAACCGTTTGAAGACAACCCGTTTATCGATCTGGACAACATCGTGATGACGCCGCATCTGGCGGCTTCGACGGACGAGGCCCAAGTGACCGTCGCCACCGACGTGGCCAAACAGATGGTCGATTATCTGTCGACGGGCACCATCGCCAACGCGGTCAACGTGCCGAGTCTCGATGGCGAGACGCGCAAGTCCCTCGAATCGGTGCTGTACCTGGCCGAACGCTTGGGCCGCTTCCAGTCGCTCTTCATGCAGGGCTACCCCCAGTCGATCGAGATTGAGTACGCCGGCGACCTGGGCGTCACGGACACCTACCCGATCACCGCTTCGATCCTCACCGGGTTCCTGTCGCCGCTGGTCGAGACCGTCAATATGGTCAGCGCGCCGTCACTGCTGGAATCGCATGGCATCTCGTGCAGCGAGACCCGCACGGCCCATCCGGTGGACTATACGTTCGAGATCGTCGTGCAGATCACGACGAACATCGAGACGCGCCGCGTCGCCGGCACGATGTTCGGCAAGAACGACCCGCGCATCTGCAGTATCGACGGCATGCGTGTCGACGCGAAGCCCGAAGGCTGCATGCTCGTATGCAGTAACGACGACATCCCGCTGATTATCGGCCGTGTAGCCACGTTTATCGGCGAAGCCGGAGTCAACATCGCCAACCTGATGCTCGGACGAGACGAACGTGGCGGACACGCGATGACCGTGCTGAACCTCGACGCCCCGCTCGACGAGGCCACGCTCGAGAAGACCCGGCAGGTTCCTGGCGTCAACGAAGTCCGTCTCGTCGAATTGTAGAGCGATTGCCACGCATCCAACGGCCGGGCCGCGCGCTGTGCGCGCCCCGGCCGAACTATCTCTAATCCACAGCCATGACCAGGAGGTTCCATGACGACGTATTCGCACATTCAGGTTCCCGACGGCGCCAAGATCGAGGTCGCCGCGGAAGGCGTGCTGCAAACGCCCGATCGCCCCATCCTCGCCTTCATCGAAGGCGACGGCACCGGGCCCGACATCTGGCGCGCTTCCAAGCGCGTGTTCGACGCCGCCGTCGAGCACTGCTACGGCGGCAAGCGCGCCATCGCCTGGATGGAAGTGTTCGCCGGCGAAAAAGGCAACAACGTGTGCGGCAGTTACCTGCCCGAAGAAACGCTCGATGCCATCCGCGAGTACCACGTCGCCATCAAAGGTCCCCTGACGACCCCCGTCGGCGGCGGCTTCCGCAGCCTCAACGTGTCGCTGCGCCAGAAGCTCGACCTGTTCGCCTGCGTGCGCCCCGTGCAGCACTTCGAAGGCGTGCCCAGCCCCGTCGTGTCGCCCGAGAAGGTCAACATGGTGATCTTTCGCGAGAACACCGAGGACGTGTACTCCGGCTACGAAGTCGAGGAAGGCTCCGAACAAGCGCGCCAGTTCCTCGAGTTCGCCAAGAAAACCTTCGGCTGGGACATCCGAACCGACTCCGGCATCGGCTTCAAGCCCATCAGCATCAGCGGCACCAAACGTATCGTGCGCGCCGCCATCAAGTTCGCCGTCAAGCACAACCGCAAGAGCGTTACCCTCGTGCACAAAGGCAACATCATGAAATTCACCGAGGGCGCCTTCCGTAAGTGGGGCTATGACCTCGTGCGCGAAGAGTTCAGCGGCGTGGCCGTCGGCTGGAACGACTGCAACGGCGACCCGGGCGGCAAGATCCTGGTCAAAGACACCATCGCCGATATCTTCCTGCAGCAGATCCTCACCCGCCCGCTCGAGTTCGACGTCGTCACCACGATGAACCTCAACGGCGACTACATGAGCGACGCGCTGGCCGCGCAGGTCGGCGGCATCGGCATTGCGCCCGGCGCCAACATCAACTACGAAACCGGCGCCGCCATATTCGAAGCCACCCACGGCACCGCACCCAAGTACGCTAACCTCGACAAGGTCAACCCCAGCAGCCTCATCCTGTCCGGCGTCATGATGTTCGACCACCTGGGCTGGAACGAAGTGTCCGAAGCCATCACCAACGCGATGGTCAAGGCCTTCAAAGACAAGACGGTGACCTACGATTTCGCGCGTCTCATGGACGGCGCCACCCTCGTCAAGTGCAGCGAATTCGCCACCGCCCTCATCGACAACCTCTAGCCCGCATCACTCCTCAGGCGCGGCCCTTGGGACGTCGCCTGGGGAAGTTTGGTCTGTGTTCCCTTCGAGTCGGTCAAGTCTCTGGCGAATCGCCTTGAGTTCCGAGAGAATCTCTTCCTCTCGCCTCTCTTCCGCTTCCCCCTCTTGCTGCCATGTTTAGCCTTTCTCATGTCTGCGCGCTTGCGTGCGCCGCCGATAGAGCCTTTCGGTGAATCCGCCGTTTTTCTCGAAGGCTTCGGCTTGTGCGTTCATTTGGCGGTTCAGGAGATAGATGCACAGGTTCAGCAGAGAAAGGGCGCCGTTGGCTACGAACACGGACGGGCACGGACTTTCACGGACAGCACGGACACCAGCTATGCTGGTCTTGTCTGTCGGTGTTTGTCCGTGTTGGGCCGTGTCCTCTTTCGCGCGCTTCACTTCTTCGGCTACCCAAGCCCGAAACTCGTCCAGACTCCCGCAGCGCCGCGCCTTGAAGCGCACGAGCGCCGGATGATTGGCTTCCCATTGGGGCAAGCCTCGCTGGCGCAGATAGTCCTCGTAGTCCAGGCGAAGCTCCTCAAGACTGCCCCGCGCGATACCTGTTAGCTTCAGTTCTATCTTCTTGGACGTCGCCGAATCCATGCTGCCCTCGGCAATGTTCTGCCTGCCACTGCGGGCCGCTTGTACCATCTGGTCATGGGTCCGGCTGCGACGGTCGATGTACTTGTCGCAGAACCGGACAGTCACGTCGTAGATGACCTCGGCCAGTTGAAAGGTCTTGAGGTTCCGGTAGCCCCCATGCTTAGGGATCAACCCCTCCTCACCGGTCCCTGGTTGTCCGTGCGTGTCCGTGTTCTTGCCCACGATCAACCCCGCTGGGTCTCTGCTTCGATGGGTAGTAGTGTACTGTGGGGGATGCGGAACAGCAAGAACGGCAAATTCTGCACGAAGGCGTGTTGCATTTGGCTCGAAAATTGCAAAAAGTGGGGCGCGATACGATAATGGGGGTTTGCGCGGAGGGTGGCGGTGAGCGAAACAGGGCGAAAAGTGCTTTTTCGTGTGTTGTTTCGCGTCGTGAGCGGTATGGTCTGGGCGAATGCGGCGTGAGTCAAACCGACCTATCTGGACTGATGGAACTATGGAGCAGGACGTGGTGAAACTGAAGAGACTGTTGTTGGCCGCCGTCGTGGTGTTTGTGGCGGGTTGTGCGGCGGAGAACGATAGGCCGGTTGAGGTTACGGGGCAGATCGAGGCGGTTTCGGTTGCGCTGGGGTCGCGGATCGGGGGACGGGTGTGCGAAGTGCTGGTGGAGGAGGGCGACGCGGTGGTGGCGGGCGATGTGCTGGTGCGGCTGGAGGCGATGGAGCTGGAGGCGGCCGTGGCGGCGGCTGCGGCGCAGTTGGCCCAGGCGGAGGCGTTGTTGGCGAAGCTGGAAGCGGGCGCGCGAGTCGAAGATATCCGCCAGGCCGAGGCGGCGGCGACGGTGGCGGAGGAGCGGTTGAGGTTGGCTGAGAAGGGGTCGAGGTCGCAGGAGGTGGCGGCGGCGGAGGCCGCGTCGGGCGCGGCGCGCGCTCAGCGTGACGAAGCCCGGGCGGTGTTCGCGCGCATCAAGCGGCTTTACGAGGGCAATGCGGCGTCGCAGCAGCGGTTCGACGAGGTGAAGCATGCGCTGGAGGCGGCGGAAGAGCAGTATCGTGGTGCGCGTGAGCGGCAGGATATGGTGGTGGAGGGTGCGCGGTCGGAGGAGATCGCGATGGCGCGTGCGGATTTCGACCGCGCGGCGGCGTTTCTGGACGAGTTGCGCAACGGGGCTCGCAGCGAGGACGTTGCCGCGGCACGCGCGGCGCGCGATGCGGCGCAGGCAAATCTGGACCGTGCGCGGGTGGCGCTGGCGGAGATGACGATAGTGGCGCCGCGGGCGGGGATCGTGGAGTCGATGGATGTGCATCCCGGGGACTTGGTGAGTCCAGGGGCGGTGGTGCGTTTGGTCGATCCGGAGGATCTGGAACTGGTGCTATATGTGGGGGCGGGGATGCTGGGCCACGTGCGCGTGGGGGAACAGGTGAGCCTTACGACGGACGCGCACGGTGACCGGCGTTTCGAGGGCACGATTGCACGGGTCGCATCGAAGGGCGAGTTCACGCCGCGCAACTTGCAAACGAAGGAAGAGCGGGTGCAACAGGTGTTCGCGGTGAAACTGAAACTGGACTCCGCGGGCGGTCTCTTGCGTGCGGGTATGGCGGCCACGGGCCATTTCGACCTGAACGCGGGAATGAGCCAATGAGTTCGGTTATCCGCGCGGAAGGTATCACACGCCGTTTCGGCCACGTCACGGCCGTGGACGGTGTGGATCTCGATATCGAAGAGGGGAACATCTTCGGCTTCCTGGGCCCGAACGGCTCGGGTAAGACGACGCTGATCCGGATGCTGTGCGGTTTGCTGCGCCCGAGTGCGGGCCATGCGAACGTGCTGGGGTTCGACACGGTGCGCGACAGCGAACGCATCAAGCGCTCGATCGGCTACATGTCGCAGCAGTTCAGTCTGTACACGGACCTGACGGTGATGGAGAACCTGAAGTTCTACTCGCGCGTGTACGGCATCCGCCGCCAGAAAATGCGCGACCGGATCGAAGAAGTGATCGAGATCGTCGGGATTGAGAACTACCGCAAACGGCTGGCGGCGGAGTTGTCGGGCGGGTGGAAACAACGGCTGGCACTGGCATGTTCGCTGGTTCATCGCCCCAAGGTGATGTTCCTGGATGAGCCGACGGCCGGTATCGACCCGGTGGCCCGGCGCGACTTGTGGAACCTGCTGTTCGACCTGGCGGGGCGGGGCGTGACGTTCTTCGTGACCACGCACTACATGGACGAGGCAGAGCGGTGCAGCCATGTGGGCTACATTTATTTCTCCAAACTGATGGTGTGCGGCACGCCGAAGGAGCTGAAGCAGTTGCCGGAGATCACCCCGGAGCATTTGGTGCGGCTCGAGGTGCGTTGCCCGCGCCCGGCGGGGGCGATGCGGAAACTGAACACGTTCGCGTACGTACAGGACGCGACCATCTTCGGCGACGCGCTGCACGTGCTGGCCGACGAAGGCTGCGAGAGCCACATGTCGGACGACCTGAGCCAGGCGGGCTTCGAGTCGCCACGCATCCGGTCTATTCCCCCGACGCTGGAAGACGTGTTCGTGACGCTGACACGCAACAAGGACGGGCAGCGCGATGTTTAGAGGCCTGACGTCCATCGTTTACAAAGAAACCATCCACGTCATCCGGGATCCGAAGACGCTGTTTCTGATGCTGCTGGTTCCGGGCATTCAGCTCACGGTGTTCGGCTACGCCATCGACTTGGACGTGAAGAACATCCCGACGGCCGTTTACAACCTGGACGGACGGCCCGAGAGCCGTGACTTGCTCGATGCGTTCACGAATGCGGGCTACTTCAACATCGTGAAAACGGCGACCTCGGACAAGGATCTGTATGCGGCTATCGTGCGCGGCGACGCGCAGGTGGGGATCAAGATCCCGCCGGACTACACCGACCTGCTGGTGTTGGGCCGCAACGCGCCGGTGCAGGTGTTGATCGACGGCAGCAATTCGACGGTGGCGATGCAGGCGCTGAATGTTACCAACGCGATCGGCCTCAGGGAGTCGCTGAACATCGTCAACAAGACGCTGGACCGGCGCGGCGGTCTGCCGATTCAGGTCGAGCCGCGGGTGCTGTTCAACCCGGACATGAAAACGGTGAACTTCATGGTACCGGGGCTCGTGGGCTTGGTGATGCAACTGGTGACGATGCTGCTGACGGCGCTGGCCGTGGTGCGAGAGAAGGAGAATGGCACACTCGAGCAGCTTATGGTGACCCCGGTGTCGCGGTTCGGACTGATGATCGGCAAGATCGTGCCGTTCTTCGTCATTGGCGCGTTGGAGACGGTCATGGTGCTGAGCATCATGCGGTTCCTGTTCGACGTCCCTATTGCGGGCAGCGTCGCTCTGCTGGCGGCGTTCTCACTAGCGTTCTTGTTTACGACGTTGGGATTGGGTCTGCTGATCTCGACCTACGCGGCCAACCAGATCCAGGCGATCCAACTCGCCTTCCTGGTCGTACTGCCGTCGGTGTTGCTGTCGGGCTTCGTGTTCCCGCAGGAGTCGATGCCGTACCCGATCTGGGCGATCGGCCAGTTGATCCCGCTGACGTATTTCATCCGGATTCTGCGCGGGATCATCATCCGCGGCGCGGGGTTCTACGACCTTTGGCAGAATGGCGCGGTGCTCGGGGGAATGGGGCTGGCGGTGCTGTCGCTCAGCGCGTTGCGCTTCCGCAAAACGCTCTCATAGGCGAGCCTACCGCGCGGAGTCCGTCCCGTCCAGGGCGATGGATTGCGCTGCCTCCCTGTATCTACGGGAGTCGCGGAGACAGGAAGATACCCACGACTCGCGCAAGGTAGCCAACTCCGCGATTGTATTCCCTGATTGCCGCAGTCGCTACGCTCCTTCGCAATGATGCGTTGGGATGTGGCTGAAGGTAGCGTCCACGCCAGGCGCAGGCTCGATTCCCTTCGGATGCCTTGTTCCCGCGGCCTTGCTTGGGGTAAGATCCGCCGGTCGATATTGGGCAAGTCCATCGGAGCGATTACTTGCAGAACGTCGAGCATCTCACGACCAGCGACCGCATCCGGCCCGTCCGAGGCATCGTGTTAACCCGGAATTCGGCGCAAGTTCCCTTCGACCTGGTCGACATCCGCCGTTGGATCCGCCTCAACCACGATGCGTTCAAGACGGAGAAAGTCGATCTGTTCCTGGCGCCGGAACAGTCCGGCCTCCTGCCCGGACTCACGGAGTTCGCTTCGGAGGTGGGCGTGGCGCTGTCGGTGCGCACCAATTGCTCGGCTCCGCCGTGCGGTCTGGACACGTTGGAACAAGGACATCTGCTGGACGTCTTTCTCACACCGCCCTCGATTGACGCGGAGTATCTCGACGCGTGGTTCGAGACGTGCGCGAAGCTCAACCTGCCCGTGCGGCTCCAGTTGCAAGCGCCATTCGCCGCGGGTTTCGACGCAGAGCGGACGGCTGACCGCGTGGCGGCGGCCGGGGTTGTGTCGGTGAATGTAACCGTCTACGATCCGTTCCTCGAACTCCCCCCTTGCCGCGATCGCGAGGACAGTCTGCGCACCATCGCCGAGATGAATGCGCTGACGGCTGCGGTGACGGCGCGCGGCGTCGAGGTAAACCTGCAACATCTTCCGTTCTGCCTGGTGGACGAGGGCAACCTGCCCTGTGCGGCGAACGAACATCAGTTTTTCATGGACCACCAGCAGTATCAGCTCTTGTCGTTCGACTTGGCGTCAAAAGCGTTCCATTGCCGTCCCAACACGGTGGCCAAGGCCTTGCTGGCCCCGCTCGGGCGCGGTTCGTCCCCAACGCGCGGCATCGACGAACGGCTGCTGCCGTGGCTGATCGAGGGACCTCGGCGTCACGCGTGGCTGCTCATTGTGCGGAAGCTGACGCGTGTGCTGCGCATCATCCGGGGACATCCGAAGCCTTTACCGGAGACGGTGGAGGCGTACGAACACAAGCTCGCTCAGTTGCGCAAGAAACGGGAGGCGGGGCTGGGGCCGCGTTGCAGCAAGTGCGCACTGCGCCGTATCTGCGCCACGGAGTCGGGTCCGCACCGCAAGGCGCTTCCGGGCATCGAGGTCCAGCCGCGGGAAGGCGATGCGATCGCGTCGCCGCTGCATTTCGCGGTGGCGCAGCCCAAATACTACGACCCCATCGATAGGGCCCGCGTGGGCTATTCGGAGCGTTGCCTCGCGCTGGCGAAAGAGGCGAACGACGTCCTGACAAACCGTGCGCCTACGCGCGAAATTGAATCGAAGGACTATTTGATCGAGGGTCAATGGACGCACTCCATGCCGGGTGGCAACCGCTGGTACTCATTTACGAACACGGAGAAGCACAGCACGGTGCTGACGCGGTCGGCGCCACCGTTCACGATCGCGGTCACGTTCGGCGGCGGCATTGCGGAGTATGTGGGCTTCCGTTTCGGGCGGCACTGCAAGCTGCTGTGCCCGATGGACGCGTATTCGCATCAGGTAACGCTACATGTTGACGCGGACGGGTACTACGTACTGCTGCGCGACGGCAAGCCCGTCCACCCGGTGGAGTTCGAGGGCGCGCAGTTCGCTCCCGAACGCCTCGAAGGTGTGCTGGAGCCGCGCATCGCCATGGCCAACATCGACGACTCGATCGTCACGCAGACGGTATTGTTGTGGCAAGGCCGGCCCGAGGCGGTCCGCGAACTGTCGCGCATCCGCTACTCCGTCCTCATTGTGACTACGCGCTATAGCCGCCGTCTGCAGGCCGTGTTGCTGTCGCTGGCTAACCAGCGAGACTTCGACCTGAGCCGGCTCGAGGTGGTGCTGAGCTATGTGCCCGGGCTTGATGCAACGGACGACGTGATCGAGAGCATGCAGTTGGCGTACCCGGAACTGCGCATCGTGCGGGCGCCGTTCACGGAGACCTACGTGAAGTCGAAGGGCTTCCTCATCAACGAGTCGGTGCGCACGTGCTCGGGCGAGTGGGTGATCCTGTTGGACAGCGACACGCTCGTGCCGCCCAACGCATTCGCCGAGATGGAGAAAATCCCGGACGACGCGAATTTCGTAGCGTCGGACGGCCGCAAAATGCTGACCCCAGAGACGACGGCGAGAATCCTGTTGGGCGACGTGCATCCGTGGGAGGAATGGCAGTCGCTACTGGAGGGCCCGGGCGAGTTCCGCTTGCGCGAAGCCGAAGGTATGCCGATCGGGTTCTTCCAGGGCGTGCGGCGCAGTTGCTTCGAGAAGGTGCCCTATGAGGAGTTCGACCACTTCGAGGGGGCCGACTGGCGCTTTGGATACGCCATGCGCAAGGCGTTCGGGCGTGAGACACGGCTCAGTGGCGTGCCGGTGTTGCACTTGGACCACGGCGGCAGCCAGTGGTACGGCACAAAACGGCATCGCTAGAGCGGTCAATCGTCGTAGACTCTACCGCGCGGGGGCGTAGATTCGGTGGGCGGCGATCAGGTGCAGGGCGCTGGTGAGGGCGTCGGGCGCCGGGGACACGGGGACCTCCCCCAACACGGGGCGCAGCGCCTGGAGCCGCTCGGGCTCATCCTCCCACACCAAGGCGGCGTCACACAGGGTCTGCGCGTATTCGGCTGGTGACGCGTCGCCGACAATGGCCAGGCGGTCTTCAATGGGGGCATCCCACGAGGGCAGAGCCGGACGCTTCCACTCCTCCGCCATCGTGGTGTGCACAAAGGGCAGGATCTCGCCGCCGCGCCATGTCAGTTCGGCGCCCACGAACTGGAAACGAATGAGCACGTCCAACTCTCGCTTGCGGCGCGTCCAGACTTCGGGCGCCTGCCGCTTACCCGCCCGGGCAATCCGAATGGCGCTGTCGAGTCCCATGTAGTGGGTCAGCAGCAGGCGGGCGGGGCGCGAGTCGCGGCGAAGAGAGAAGTCGTAGGATTGCAGCGGGCGGCGGCTGCGTCCGTCCGTCCACTCCGCAAGGAAACTGGCCGAAGCCGCGACGGCATCCCATACCTCTTCGACGTAGTCCGCCCGGGCGCGGCTCGACAGGTTCTGCACGTGGCGATCGACCGCCGCCAACAGCCAGGCGGTGGCCTCGGTGTCGAGCACGACATGCGGGATGCCGGGGGTGTGGTCGGTGTAGGATGCGGCGGGGATCGAGCCAAGAGGCATGCCGGGCCGGGCCGTGGTCCGCACTGCGCCGCACTGGAAGCGCGTATAGCGCTCGGCCCATTCGGTGTAACCGGCGAGATCCCAGGCCCCGGCGATCCAGGCGCAGTCGCGCGCCCAGTCGAGCGCCAGCGCAGGATCGGCCGAGGCCGCACGAATAGTGGCGCCGGTGGCGCGATCGGTGCATTGCGCCATGGTCAGCAGCGCACGCTCGCACAGTGCCGACACGCTGGCGTCGTCGGTCGCGGGAGGAGTGGACCGGGCCAGCCAGGATTCCCAGTGGCTGTCGGTGTCGTTCCGCAGGCCTTCGTAGCCGCGGGTGAGGGCGAAGTCGAGATGGTCGCGGCAGGTCTTGGCATTCTTTCCAAAACCCACGAACACGGTCGCGCAGAAGGCGTCCCCAACGCGTTCGGGCGCAAGCAACACGGCCGAGTCGCAGGGGGCAACGGCACTCGCGCTCCCCGCCAATTGGGCTTGCGACACCTGTTCGAAGGCCCCGTCGGCGCCGCTTCCGCACTGGAACGCCACCGGGTAGTTTGGCGAGGTGTAGGCCATCCAGGCGCCCTCTCCAATCGCCGCCCACTCGCCCAGCGCACCGCCTTCTAGAGCCAGTTCTTCGGCGCGCCGCCAGTCTACGGCGCCGGGCTGGTTGGGGCGGAAGTGGTAAACGCTCTTCCCTTCGTCGGGCGTGAAGGCCGCGAAACCGGCGCCCGCTTGCAGCACGCGCCGGAGTCCGGGCCACTCGGGAATGACCCGCGTGGCGGGGGAGAAGCCCGCGAACCAATACAGGTGGGGGGCCGTGGCCAAGCCATGAATGGTGAGACGGCTGATGAGTATGTCGCGCTCGGGATGCACGAAGGTGCGCACCGTGGCCGCCCAGGCAGCATCGGGCGGCGAGACGGTGGTACGGACGACGACGGAACGCTGTCCGGTGTAGTCTTGGGCGGCATCGAGAGCGGGATCCGACAGCCAGATGGTCTCGTCCCCGATTCGGACGGCCCACTGGGGCCCGCGCCGGGGCGGCACGCCATCGATCTGGTCGACGTGGCTTGGCGTGGGCCAGGCGCAGCGGGCGATTTGGCCGCGTGCGTCGACATTCACGGTGAGCGCGCCATTGCCGGTGATTCGGCTCTGCACGGCGGGTTCTTCGGCGTGCCCAGTGGACACGTTGAGCGCCGCGGCAAGAACGCTGAGGAGGATTGCCGTGCGCGGCGTCATGGGCGTTCTCCGTCGGGCGCTGATGGGTCTTGACGCGCGAGGAGTCCCTCGAAGGCGAGCCGGTCGCCTTCGTCTTTGGCTTCGATCTTCAAATGGCCGAGAACGCCAACGGCCCGGACGAACGGTAACACCATTTTCTCAACGTCGGCGGTGTTCATGCGGGGTACAAGCTCAAGCTCGGCGGCGGTGCGGAGAAGATCCTCCACGCACTCGGCGAGGGAGGCCCAGTCGACACGTACGGCGGCGTCGGCGGCCACGGGAGGCGCTTCGTTCAACCGTCCATTGAGCGCGGCCATCACGGGTTCCTGCGACCCCGTCAGCCAGTCGTTGCCGCTTCGCCCCAGACAGAGCGTCAGCTTCTCCCCCACCCAAGGCGCCAACACGCCCGGCCGGGCGTCCCACTCGTAATCGATGGCGGTGTCGCCGGAGACCCAGGGCGTCAGCGGATGATCGCCCGCGACGGGTTCCGCACACCGCATCACGAGCGCGAGTTCGGGCACGGGGATGGTCTCGGCGGTATCGAGGCCGAGCAATGCGAGCGAGCACTCGTCGACGGATGTATCCCATCCGTCGGGTAGCGGGTCCAAGGACCACGGCCCTGCGATGACATCAAGCAGACGTGCGGCGCCGTTCAAGTCAATAGCGTGAGGGTTCTCGCCAAAAGCCTCCGTCAGAATGTGGCCGAGCGCCGCGCGGGTGGTGCTCAAGACGGCAGCCAGGCCGCTGCAGCGCGAGGCCGTGACGGACATGATCGGCGGGTCGGGCCACGCCTCCGGCAGGGACAGTGGGGTGGTGCGCCGGGCAATCGTGCCCGTCATCCAACCCGAGACCGGCCACCCGTCGCGCGGCAATAGGCGCAGGAGCCAGGGGCGTTCCCCGTGCCACTGCACGCGGAGGGCGTCGCCCGCCGGTGCGTGCGCCAGCTTGAGGGGCTCACTGGCGAGGGAAGCGGCCACGTACTCGCGGGACGGGGAGAAGATGAGGAATCCCTCGCGCCAGGCGTAGAACATGCCGGCGTAGGTGCGAATGCCGTCGGGATCGTCGCGTTGGGCCACGAGCCGGTGCGCGGCCGAGGCTACGCGCATCAGGAGGCCGGGACGAACACAGACGCCCACGCCTTCGTCGGAGACGGAGGCAAGCAGCCGATGGCCCATCCACACGCGCCAGCGTAGCGCCGTGGGGCGGATTCCGGTGGTCTTGCGGACGGCAAGGCGGCAGGCGGCGAGTTGCCCGGAAAGTTCATCGGCGACGCGCGCGCCTGCGTCGGACTGTTCGAGGGCCTTGCACACCCAGCCGAAGTCGGCGGCGGCGGCGGTCCAGCGGGCGCTGCCCGGGCAGAAGCCTTCGCGCCCCGCGCCGGCGGGCGGGGTCTTCATGCGGGCGTCGATCGAGCCGAGAACCACGACGAGAACGAGAGCGCCCAGCAGGGCACGCCAAGGCCGGAGCGCTTTGAGCGGGGTCGTCATGGATTGTCCGTGTTATCTCCCCGAACGTCGGGTTGCGTATCCCCCATCCCCTCATGCGGGCCTCAATCGAGCACCCTCAGTCCGCGTTCCAGATGGCTTCCTTCTCGTGGTCACGCCGTTCTTCGAAGCCCCGGATCTTCTCGGCGAGTTCCGCCTGGAGGGCGTCGAACTCTTCTTGGGTGGCGGCGCCCTGCAAGCGGGCCTCATGGGACAGCTTCAATTCGGCGATCTTGGCCTCGTAGACCTTCTCGATGTCGGCGATAGCCGCGCGCTGCTCTTCGGTGAGTTTCTTGGTCGGCCCACTGGCCTTTTCGAGGCGTTCCATCGCCAGTTCGTATGCGCTTTTCATATCTCGATGGTCTCCTGACGGCCCAGCCGGACGGGTCCGGCTCGGGTAGGTCACACATTGAATTCGTCTTCGAGAATACTGGAAATAAATCGTTCCACCGATACCAGGTAGTAGCGGCTGTTGGGCGTGATGATGACGCCGGTGGTGATATCTTCTCTCCGCTCGAGGTCGTCCATCACCTCGGAGAGGGTGGCGTCGATGGATTGGCTGAGGTGTTTGACC
>JAACEL010000214.1 GCA_011682535.1 Nitrospiraceae bacterium
CTTGTTGCGGCGTCGGCCGACTGCGTCACACAACCTCGACGTAGCACCGCTACGCCGGCAGTTGTGCTCCTTGCCGATCTTGTCCTCACTGGCGCATCTGCGTATCCATGATTTCTTAAACTGCTCTAGCGATCGCCCGACGCCGGGCGCTGGTTCGTCCCCACTGGACGATGGTTCGCCACAAACAGAGACACGGTGGTATGCCGTGTCCCAACATGTTCACTAATCCTGAACCGGCCTCGAACGGCTAGAGAGAGACTCGCCTGCCGCTGCTCGCCGACTTATAGATAGCCTCTATCAGTTCCACCGCCCGGCGCCCTTCACGGCCTTCTATGGCGGGGGCGCGGTTGTCGCGGATGGACTTGACGAAGTCTTGAATGTTGCGCCGGTGGCCCTCACTCTTGAGTTCGGCGAGCGGGTCGCCCGCACCTGAGCCCAAGGCCTTTTCGTTGTTGAACGAGGCCCGCACCCGCGCATCCGCGCGGTTGGCCTTCTTGAATTCCCATGCCACCAACTCGTTGTCGTCGAGAATGGCGGTTCCTTCGGTGCCGTGGACCTCGACGCGGCCGGGGTGACCGTGCCAGACAGCCGTGCTGCCTTCGATCATGCCCAAGGCGCCGTTCTTGAACTCGAGCATGGCGCAGCCGAGATCTTCGACCTCCAGTCCCGTGTGTCCCACGGTGCGGGTCTGGGCCTGTACCCACTTCACCGGCCCCATGAACCAGATCAACAGGTCGATCTGGTGGATGCCCTGATTCATAAGTGCGCCGCCGCCATCCAACTGGCGGGTACCGCGCCAGGCGCCGCTGTCGTAATACGCCTGCGAGCGGAACCACTTGATATAGGCGCCGCCGAGGACGAGCTTACCGAAACGTCCCTGGTCGAGGGCTTTGCGTATTTTGAGCGTGCCGTCGGCAAAGCGGCTCTGAAACACGCACCCGAGCTTGACGCCGGCCTTGTCAGCGTAGCGTATGAGGCGGTCAATGCGTTTGGTGGTTACTTCGAGTGGTTTCTCAACCAGGATGTGCTTGCCAGCCTCAGCGCATTTCTTGGCGATCTCGGTGCGCAGACCACTGGGCACACACAAGGTGACTGCGTGCAGGTCCGGCCGTTCCAACAGGCGTTGGTAGTCGGTATAGGGCGTGGCTCCGTATCGTTCGGCCAGTGCGCGCACATTGGCTTCCACCACGTCGGCGACCCCGACGAGCCTCGCGCCCTTTACCTGGCTGATCGCATCCGCATGAACGGGGCCGATATTCCCGCAGCCAATAATCCCAAGACCCACTCGCGCCATTCTACTCCTCCTATGAAACTCAATCTATCAGTGTAGCATACGCCGCCCGGCGCCCCGCTAGCGCATTTCGGGAAAGTAGTGCCCTTCGATAAGCGCACAGAACGTGTGGTACAGCACCAGGTGGGCTTCCTGGACGACCTTGGTGGAATTGCCGGGGGCTTTAATGGCGATATCGGCGAAAGCCGCCATCCGGCCGCCGGCCGGCCCAGTGAGCGACACCGTCGTGGCGCCAACAGCCTTGGCAATCGACATGGCCATCAGGCCGTTGTCGGCGTTGCCGGAGGTAGAAATGGCGATCAGTACGTCCCCTGGTTTCGTGAGGGCATAGGCCTCCTGCGCGAACGCCATGTCACGCAAGGGGGAATCGTTCTCGACCGCGGTCTTCAGCGCGGCGTTCAGTCCGAGCGCCACCGCTGAGAGGCCGACCTCGAGTCGGCGCGACAGATCTTTGCCCATAGGCAGGTCTTGCAGTCGGATAACGACATCGGCCGGGACCGGTCGTTTGCGCTCGAAACTTTTGCACAGCTCGCCGACGATGTGCATGGCGTCGGCACAGCTTCCCCCATTGCCACAGACCAACAGCTTCCCGCCGCCGTCGTAACAACGAACGAGATCGGCATGCAACGCCAGGAGATCGTCGAGACATGCCTCAAGGTCCGGACGGCGTGCAAGCATGGCGTCCACGATTTCTCGCTCAACTTTCGACAGGTTGATCATGCCAATTGCTCTCCAACGAACGCTCAGTGTGTGCGAAGCGGTTCCACGATATTGACGCAGGACAGAGAAAGCCTGCAAGCAGTTCCACAATCGAACAACGCCTCCGGCGCCCACGGTATGCACCAGACAAGGCCGAGAAAGTGTAGCACATTGCCGGGCGCGAAGGAATCCCGTTCCCCGTCAGCAGCTCCGCCTACGGTAACGTCTGGCGTTCGCGAAGGGACAGTGTGAAGCCGTCGCCCGTCACAACGGAAGCGTCTACAACGGGGATCTTACCCGAGTCGGGCAAGACGATCCGCGTCTGGCAGGCGTCGATGATGTCTTTCTGCACGTCGATTCCGGGCATGACGCAAATCAGTTCCATGCCGCGCTCGGTCAGGCGGAACGCTCCAACATTCGTGGCGAAGAGGATGTTCTGCTGGGCGGTGACGGCGCGGGCGCCGTTGAACGTTACTTCGTCAACCTGCTCGACGAACTTGGCTTTGCCCGGTTTGAGAACCCGTACTTCACCATTCCGCAGGACGATTTTGGCGCCCAGCATCCAACTGCATACGAAGATGACGGTGCGTGCCTGCGTGCTGAAGTCGATGAACCCGCCGGGGCCGACGTAGTTGATAGCCCCTGCGCCACGGTTGGAGACGTTCACGTTGCCGTGGCTGTCGGCCTGGAGCACGCCCAGAATACTAACGTCAAGGCGCTCATAGATTCGCCGGAACATCTCAGTGGACGAGCGCATCTCCTTCGGGCAGACGCCAGCGCCGAAGAACACCCCCGGCGCGGGGAGCCCGCCCACGACGCCGCTCTCGGTGAAGAACTCGACATCGTCAAATAAACCGGCCTCTACAATGAGGCGGCAGACTTCTTCGGGAAGTCCCACGCCGATGTTGACGAGGCTTCCCTTAGGGGCGTATTCGGCGAACAGGGAGGCCGCAAGACGCGCGAGCGCATTGTCGACGGCGCTTCTGCGCGGGGTGATGCCGAGCACCTTGTTGACGAAGCGAAGCAGGTCGATGGATTTCTTGAGAGGGACATCCGCATCCAGGGTGAACATCGGCCAGTATCGGCGTTGGGGGACAGAGCCCACCTGGTATGTGTTGGGGTAGGGGACGATCGCGTCGATGTCCTCCCCGGGAAGGAACACTTCGTCGTACCCCTCGTCCACCACGTGCGCGACATTCGCGATGACGGTACCGCCATTCTTCCGCGCGGCCCTGACGATCTCCCGGCTCTCGGCGACCATGGCGCAGTGTTTGACATAGATATTGCCCTTGTGGTCGGCGGCGGGGGCGTTGAACAGGGCGACGTTGATCTTGGGCATGCTGAAGCGCAGCTTCCCGTCCTCAACTTCTACCCACTGCTTGGCGTTGGGATCGGCAACGGGGGTACCACGTCCGACGCGCGGGTCGGCAAACGTGCCGACACCGGTACTCGTAAGGAGAGATTCCTCACCGCGCCCCTGGCCGTCTATGAGGAACGCCATCGGCCCCTGGGGGATACACTGTAGTTCCAGGTGGCCCGAGTCGGCCAGGCGAAGCATGGACTTGAAGGTTTCGATATGGCCCGCGAAGAAGCGCGTGGTCAGGCCCTCTAGTCCCATCTCCTCGATCGAGCCTGGGGCCACGCCGCGTCCGCCTTGGCCCCCGATCGATAGCACCGTGAGGTCGCGCGGGTGCCCGGTCTCCTGGAACACCTCCCGGATAGCCCAGTAAAGGATGGAGGGCCATTGACTCGACCCCAGGCCGGAGGTAGCGATGACGTCCCCGTCGCGAATGAGCTTCACCGCGTCGCGGGGCCCCATGAACTTGTCATTGCTGGGCAACGTAAAGCGATAGTGGGTGTTACGGCGGTTCCACGTCAGACGCCAGTGAGCGAGGTGGGCCAGCATGAGGAATTTGGAGAACATGTTGATGCGTCGAAACATCGTTAGAGTACCCTAAGGTTCGGCGCAGTGAACGCCCGCAAGATCTTGCTTGCCGCAGTGGCCGTTGTTTTACAAATCGCCCGCCAAGGCTTGCAGGGCCTCGCGTGTTCGTGGCTGATTGGGATTGAGTTCGAGCGAGCGCTCGAATGCCTGGCGCGCACGTTCGGAACGGCCAAGCTGCCGGCTCAAGCTGCCGACGAGATTATGCGCCACGTAGTTGTCTTCCTTCAGTTCCGCGGCACGCTCCGCGGCCAGCAGGGCCTCCTGCATCCGGCCTATACGGAACAGGATCTTGGCATAGGCCAAGTGATTGTCCGCCGTGTCGGCGAAGGTGTGGCGCGACCGCGCCATGCCCCGTAAACTGTCGGCCAGGATCGATGGAATTTTCTGGGCCAACTCGGGGGAGAGGGGGCCCAGGGCATCGAGCGTATCGCCCGCTTCTCGCACTCGGCCGGAACGGATGTCGGCGGCCGCCATGGCCAGGCGTGCTGCCTGGTTGGCGGGGTCAATGGCGATGGCCTTCTCGGCGCATTCGCGCGCCAGGGCGTACAAGCCCTGCCGGTCGTAGAGTCGCGCCAGGATCGCGTAGGCGGCCGCGCCGGTCGGCATGTCTGGGGCCAGTTCGACGACCCGGCGCAACGCCTGCGCCGCGTCTGCCGCTTTGGAGTCCCCGAGCGCGGCAAGGACGCGTCCATAGCTCAGCCAAGCCTCTGCGTCTTCGGGGGTAAGCTGGGCGGCCTTGGCCAGCAGACCGGCGCTCAGATCCAAGTCGCCCGAGTACTGAAGAGCCTCCGCGTAGTCACGAAGCACGCCGGCGTCGCCGGAGTCGGAAGCGCCCGCGGCCTTGAACAGCGCGCAGGCTTCGCGCAGGGCGGCCTGCGCGGCGGTCTGGTGTGTGGCAAATCCTGTCTGGTCGTTCTGGATCTGCGCTTCCAGGGCGGCCGCTTGCTCGGCGCGGAGCGTGTCCATTGCGGTGCGCGCACCGGACAGGTCGGCGAAGACTGGGAGGGAAGCCAGTAGCGCCACTACGGCACAGCGTGCGGCGCGCAGCCAAACGGATGTGTTCATCAAGAGCCTCTTCCTATTCGGTGGGTATGTTCCCGTCGGATTCGGGCCAGAGATACTGTGCCATCCTCGTTATGAGCGGTTCAAATGTGGTGCGGTCTCTGGCACAGATGGGCACGCCCACATACCGCGCGGCCAGTCCCTGTAGATGCTGGGCGTCACAACGGTCCGATTTGTTGAGCAACACGATCATGGGTTTGGCGTCGAGCTGCAATTCGGCCAGAAGACCCCGTACGGTTTCCCACTTAGTATCGACGTCGAGACTGGAGGCGTCGAGAACATGGAGCAACAGGTCGGCTTCGCCGACCTCCTCGAAGGTGGTCTTGAAGGCCTCCATGAGATCCTTGGGCAGATTGCGGATGAAGCCCACCGTGTCGGTAAGGATGACCTCGCGTTCATGGGGAAAACGTAAGCGGCGTGACACGGGATTCAGCGTGGCGAACAGAGCGTCTTCGGCGTCCACGTGGCTTTGGGTGAGGTTATTGATGAGGGTCGACTTGCCTGCGTTGGTGTAGCCGACGATGGCGACGTTGGGCAGACTGCGGCGCACACGCTTCCCACGTCTCAGCTTGCGTCGCGAGCCCAGTTTCTTGACCTCATGCGAAAGCTGGGCGATGCGGTCCTTGGCACGGCGGCGATCGACCTCGAGCTTCGTCTCACCGGGACCGCGGCCGCCAATTCCACCGGCCAAGCGCGACAGCGCGGTGTGTTTAGCGCTGAGACGGGGGAGAAGATAGCGCAGTTGGGCCAATTCCACCTGGATCTTGCCTTCACGGGTCTTGGCGTGTTGGGCGAAGATGTCGAGGATAACCTGGGTGCGGTCGAGAACTTTGAGATCGGTATAGCTGGCGATACTGGCGACTTGGGCGGAGGTCAGGTTGAGGTCGAATATGACGACCTCGGCGCCGAGTTGCATCGCCTTGATCAACGTGGCCTTGAGTTTGCCCTTGCCCATGACGAATCGCGGATCGGCCGGGCGACGCTGGATAATCTGGTGCACCACCTCAATACCCGCGCTTCGCGCCAGCTCTCTCAATTCCGCCAGCGAGTCCTCCGCCGCCGTGAGCGTGTCTTGAGACACATTCACCAGTATGGCTCTATCCCGGTTGTCCTCGGCAGGCCGCGCGCGGCGCAGCCGGACGAACTCCTCGTCCAGGGCCTCAATCATACTGGGGAAGTCATCCGGAAGGTCGTGTACGCTGACCGGTTCCAGGATCTCCCAGGGGCGTTCGTCGGGGTTGTCGGGCAGGAGGTGGGCCTGGAACACTACTCCGGGCAAGCCATCCTCGAGCGCCTCCAGGGCCGCCACACAGTCCAGGCGCAGGAGGGCGAGGTCCGTGAGATCGTCGTCGTTGAGGGGTTCGTGACTAAGATGGGTATGCACAAGCCGCAGCCCGCACAAACGATCCCGGCCCCGGCGGTAGGCCTCCATGTCAGGTAGAAACACGGAATGCGCGTCGCCGACCATCATGGCGAGGATGTGGCCACGGCGGTCAAGCAGTACGCCCACCTGGCGCTGGATATCGCGGGAGACCTCGGTGAGGGCACGCGCGAGTTCGGGGGCGATGACGCAGTCGGAACGGCTGCGGCGGTTGGCCAGACGTTCCAGCCGGCGCAGAGGGGAAGCCCTCAGCCCACTCGTGTTACCTGTGAGACGAATGGCAGGTTCCTCGCGAAAAGAAACGCAGATCCGAGCAACCGGAGTGGCTCAGACCTGCAAAAACAGAATCCACGGCGAAAGGGTGCACGGTTAGCCCTGAAGCATGACACGCCGGACGATTTTCTGGCTTTCCACGGCATCGAGGGTTTTCTGGGCCTTTCGCAGCTCTGAGATGTCCATCCGTTCGAGCTTTTTCCAGAGAATGGAGAGATTCCCCACGGCAATCTGGCAGGCGTGGCTGGGATCCATGCGCTGAGGCTCCATGTCCACGATAGCGAAACCCTTGTGGCGCGCTACTTTAAGGTACAAGAGCGCTTCCATCAACTCCCACATGTTGACCGTGCCGGGAACCATCATGTCGTCCCAGAGGCGATACGCATCGCTGAAGTAGACCTGGAACAGCTTGTTCGAACGCGTCAGGAACGCGATGGACTCGGCCGGATTCTCGCCCGCCATCAGTGCGTGGGCGAAATTGACCGCCACGCCGACATTCTTCATGGCGATTTCCTGGCACAGCGACAAGGCCTTGCCGACGGTGGACACGGTGAGATGTTTGCGCGGCTCACGGGCCTTGTAAGCGATGGCCACGTTTACGTCCGGGGAGGCGTATTTGGCGATCGTCTTGATCGAGGAGATGAGGGTGTTCCAATATGTTGCATAATCAATGTGGAATGGATAGTCGAAGCCATCCGAGTAGAGACGCAGGGTAACCGAACTGGAGCTTACCGCGCGCGCGGCATCGACGGCTTTGCGGCCCTCTTCGATCGCCGCGTTGCGGGTCTTGGGATGCTGATGGCCGAAGGCGCCCAGTGCAAAGCGGGGATCTCGCGTGTAGTTGGCGGACACGCCCGAGCAGGCCAAGCCATATTCCTTGAGCATGCGCTTGAGTTCGCGAGCGGGAAAGTCGCTGGAAATATCTGTATGCGCAATTTCAACACCTTTCAGACCTCGAATCTTCGAGGCCATGGCGAGGCGTTCCTGCGGCCGGAGTTCTGCTGGCTCGCCCTCTTGACGGGCTGGGATCAACCCGCCAGAGAATACCCACAAACCAACGGCGATTTTGAACGTCATCAAAGTTCTCCTGTGGCGGAGGCACACATCCCGCCTCATATTCCCCTGTTAGTCTCGTTGCCTTCGTTGTAATCGGAGCACCGGGGCGCTGGAATATTCGAACGCGGCTATGAAGCTAGACTCGTAACCGAGAGAAACGCCAGTACTTCGGAAGAATCATCATACGCGCCATAGTGTAGACGATAAGTTGACTTTTGTCAATAGGGCAGGGGTGTCTATTGGCAGAATTGCCAGTATTCTGCGAAGCCCGATGAAGGTATATCGGGGGTTGTCAGAGCCCCAAAGTCTCGAAATGCCCCCAAAAAAAAGAGGCGAGTGCGGGTAGCGGGGGGACTACCACAAAACGCACTCG
>JAACEL010000024.1 GCA_011682535.1 Nitrospiraceae bacterium
AGCCTGATAAGGAGCAAGGCCGCTGGCATAGCGGCACGATGTCGAGGTTTTGTGACACAGTCAGGCGATGCCGCAACAGGCAGATAGGCGGCATCTCAAGCATGACGCGACACTAGTAACAGGAGCAACGACAGGAATGAAGAATTACTCGGTGGAAGACTTCAAGGACAAAACGGACAGCTTGTACCGGTTGGTGATTGTGGCGGCGCGCCGCGCGGGCCAGGTGGGCCGAGCGGAATCGCGTCCCCTCGTGTCCGTACACTCGCGGAAACCCACGATTATCGCGCTTGAAGAGATCATGGACGGCAAGGTGTCGTACACCACAGGCGACAGCGATGAAGAGGATTTTCTCGACTAGAGAGATCGTCCTGGGCGTGACGGGGTCGATCGCGGCCTATAAAGCCTGTGAGATTGCTTCCCGTCTCGTCGAGTACGGTGCTTCCGTAACGCCGGTGCTGACGAAGTCGGCGACTGAGTTGGTGGGCCCCGCGACGTTCGAGGCCATCACGGGACATCGCGCCGTCATCGATATGTTCGAGCCTCTCCAGAACCCGGAGGTCGAACATATCGCCGTGGCTACGCGGGCCGATCTGTTCCTGATCGCGCCCGCTACCGCCAACATCCTGGCCAAGGCCGCCCATGGCATCGCCGACGACTGGCTGAGCACAACCTTGCTCGCCACGCGCGCGCCTATCCTCTTCGCCCCGGCGATGAACACCAACATGTACACCCATCCGGCCACGCAGGCGAACATCGAAACGCTGCGGGAACGGGGCGGTCATTTCGTCGGACCGGACTCGGGACGGTTGGCCTGTGGGACGACTGGCCCGGGCCGCATGTCGGACCCGCACGTCGTCATCGAGGCCATGCTCCCGCTGCTCTGTCAACGCAAGGACCTCGTGGGCAAGCACATCCTCATCACGAGCGGCGGCAACCGCGAGCCCATCGACCCCGTCCGTTTCATCGGCAATCGTTCCTCGGGGAAAATGGGACGAGCCCTGGCGCTCGAAGCCTTGGCGCGAGGCGCGTGCGTCACGGTAGTTTCGGGGCCGTCCGAGACGCCGCTCCCGCACGCAGCCGAGGTGATTCGGGTGGAGACCGCCGCGCAGATGGCCGAGGCCGTGCTGGCGCGAAGCGCCGATGCCGACGCCATTATCGGCGCGGCGGCGGTGGCCGACTACCGCGCGGCGAATGCCGCCGGACAGAAACGCAAGCGCGGCACGGGGCCCGTCACGCTGGAACTGGTGGAAAACAAGGACATCATCGCGGCGGTGGGCAAGACGAAGCGCGACGGCCAGTTCGTGGTCGCGTTCGCAGCCGAAACGACAGACCTCGCAGAAAATGCTTCGGCCAAGCTAACGAAGAAGGAAGTCGACTTGGTGGTCGCGAATGAAGTGGGCGCCCCAGATTCGGGATTCGGCGCCGAGACGCTGCGTACGGTGTTCATCGACGCACAAGGGCCTTCCGGGACGGTGGAGCTTCTGACCAAGGAGACCGTGGCGGAACGGCTGTTCGACCGCGTGGCGCAGGCCCTGAACGCGTAGAGGGCGCGCGCATTTCCCGCGCCGCGCGCAGCGCGCAACTGGACCTCCTCCCCTTTCCCACGCCAATCGGCGGCAATGAGGGAAGCGCTTCTGCGCAAAGGGGTTGAAACGGAACGGAGGCCCAGTTGTATTGTTAGAGGGGTGTCGGCACTACGCGCTCCCGCGCATCGACCGAACAGCCACCATGTCACAGGGAACGGAGAGCGCCAAACGAATGAACGGTCTGCCCCCGGCCGTGCGGCGCACCCGTGCCCCCGGGCCCGCAGGGAGGAGACACGGCGTCACATGAACCGTTCCCTCCCCGCTTTCGCGCTGAAGCATCCCGTAATGATCTCGATGCTCGTGCTTACCTTCTTCGGCCTGGGCCTGATCTCGTGGCATCTGCTGCCGCTCGAGTTTACGATCAAGTTCGACTTCCCCCGTCTGCGATGCTGGATTCCGTATCCGGGCGCCGCACCCGAGCAGGTCGAGCAGGAGGTCGCGATCCCGGCGGAGGGCGAGTTCCTCACGATCCCCAACCTGAAAACCATCACGACGTACTCCAGTGGTGGAGGCTGTTATATCACTCTCCGGTTCAATTGGAACGCGAGCATGAGCGGTGCAGCCGCCGACCTGCGCGATCGCGTCGAGCGCCTCAAGCTGAAGCTCCCCGAAGAAATCGACCACATCTACCTGCGAAAGTACGGCACCAAGGACATGCCCATCCTTCGGCTGGCCTTGTTCCGCGAGGAGAACCAGGCCGAGTTGGCCCGCTTGGCGCGTACGTACGTGCGCAACCGCCTCATGCGGGTCGACGGCGTGGCCGAGGTGAGCGTTTCGGGACGCGACACGCCGCAGGTATACGTCGAGTTCGACCAGAATGCCCTGACCAGTCTCAGCCTGCCGATCTACTCCGTCATCCAAACGCTACGGACATGCAGCCTCAACCTCTCGGTGGGCCGGATGACCGACGGCGAGGGACGGTTTTACGTACGCGCGAAGAACGAGTTGGCGGCTCCGTCCGACCTCGAGAACATCGTGGTGGGGCCAAACGCCGTCCGCCTCAAGGACGTGGCCCGCGTGACCATGCACGGTCCTTCCGGGGCCGACAACTACACGATGGACGGCAAGCGAGGATCCTATCTCAGCTTCGTCAAAGAGGCCGAAGCCAACGTCGTGGAAACCTGCGAAGCCGTGCGCGAGGAACTCGCCAAGATCATGGCCGAACCCCGTTTCGCCGGAGTCGAGGTGTACGTATACGAAGACAAGGCGGAGTATATTCGCTTTGCCATCAACGCCCTGCTCAAGGCCGGCGCCTTTGGATGCACACTTGCGCTCATCGTGCTGTTCCTGTTTTTGCGCAGGATCCGCGCGACCGTGCTCGTGGCCGTCGCCACGCCACTATCGCTGATGGCGGCCTTCAACTATCTCTACTTCCGCAACAAGACCCTCAACATCGTAACGATTGCCTCCATGATCATAACACTCGGCATGCTGGTCGACAACGCCATCGTCGTCATGGAGAACATCTACCGCCACAACCGCCTCAGCCCCGACAAAATCAAGAACGCCATCGACGGGGCCTCCGAAGTCGCCCTCGCCATTACGGCCTCGACCCTCACCACCATCGTCGTATTCGTGCCCGTTATCTACCTCGAAGCGGGCGAGTTGACCCTCGGCATGCGCGAGTTCGCCGGGCCGGTGACGGCCTCGCTGATCTCGAGCCTCCTGGTGGCGTTGACCGTGATTCCGCTCGTGATCAGCCGCATGAAGCCCCGCCGCCACCACCCCATCTACCAGGCGTACCAGCGCATCCTGTCCCTCAGCGGCCGGCGCGTAAAGGACACCGCCGGGCGCCTGTCGAGGCGCCACCCCCTCAAGGGACTGGTGCGCAGCTACGGCAAGGCGCTCGACACGGTCATCCGCCACCGTCCCCACACCCTGGTAGCGTTAGGCGTGCTCATCGCTCTCACGCTCCTCGTCCCCTTCCGGCGCGTGGGCACACAACAAATGCCCGACCTCGACATGCGCATGGCCGAGGTGCGTATCAACTTCCAGCGCAACTATGACTACGAAGACTCCAACGAGGTCTTCGAGACGCTGCTTGCCATCATCGACGCCCAGCGCGAGGAACTCGGGATCAAGAACATCTACGAGAGCCACGGCTCGGGCGGCGGCGTGATCCGCGCCTACCTCGTGCAAGAAAAGGATCTCCTCCCTGGCCAACGGATCGAGTACACCACCCAGGACGTCCGCGACACCTTCGCGCGCCAGTTGCCCGGCCTCGTTCCGGGCGGCACCTTGTACTGCGGCGTCGGACGCGCCATGCCGACCGACGCCTACACCCTATCGCTGCTGCTGCGCGGCGACGACGCCCAAGAGGTAGCCGTGCTCGCCGAACGCTTCCGCGACTTGGTCGTCCAGATGCCCAACGTGGTCGAAGCCCACACCGACCGCGAGTCGGAGCAAGACGAAATCCAACTCGACATCGATGAAAGCCAGGCATCGAAAGCAGGCATCACGCCGCTGACCGTAGCCCGGTCGGTGGATTTCGCGTTGCGCGGCATTCAACTTCCCTACCTCAAGAAAGACGGACGGGAGATTCCCGTATGGGGACAGTTGGGCGGCGAGGACCGCAAGACCAAAGCCGATATCGAGAAACTGGCGGTAGGCGGCCAGCCGGGCAGACTCATTCCCCTCAATACCGTCGCCACGTTTGGGATGGACCGCGCCCCCTACGGCCTCACACGCGAGAACGGTAAGAGTTTGGCACGGATCGTCGTCACGACTTCCATCAAGAACATGACGCAGATCACGGAGGAAATCCTGACGTTGAGCGACACCTTCGAACTACCGCCAGGCTACTCGATCGAGATGGGTGAGAAGATGAACGAACTCGACACGACCCTGCGCAACTATCGCCATGCCCTCGTACTGGCGGTGTTGCTCATCTACCTCGTCATGGCGTCGTTATTCGAGTCACTGCTGCTCCCGTTCTCCATTCTCACCACAGTGCCCCTGGCCTACATCGGCGTCTACTGGTCCATGTACTTGACCGGCACGTCCATGGATACCATCGCCTTCGTCGGCGCGCTCCTGATGTGCGGGATCGTCGTCAACAACGGCATCGTCATCATCGACCATATCAACCAGTTGCGCCGCGAAGGCCTGGATCGCCACACCGCGATCGTCGAGGCGGGGCAAAACCGTTTCCGGCCCGTCATGATGACGGCACTCACAACAATCCTGGGCTGCGTACCGCTGGCGATAAGCACCGGGCAGGGCAACGTGATGAACAGTCTGGGACGCGCGCTCGTCGGCGGCCTCACTTCCGGGACACTGCTCACATTGCTGGTAGTGCCGGTATTCTACACCCTCATCGACGATGCCAAGCACTGGGTTGGCCGCTACCTGGCCGCACTGGCACGCCTGGGACAGCGTGCCGAACCGGAGGCGGCCCCGGACGCTGATTAGCAACCAAAGGATAGACCCGCCCCAGCCGATCTGAATCACCTCGTTCCCAAGTTGCACTCAGATTCTCCCGCCAAAAGGCTTCTCCTCCTTCTCTTCGTGCTCTTGGTGGTAGCAGAAGGGAATACACCACCACGAAGATACGAAGAGAAGAAAAAACGGTACTTCAAGGGCCAAGCGCAATCGCGTAATGTGTCGCGCGGCCTCGTCTCAACCATCATCCCGACCACTTACCTGTCATCTCGACCGCAGGGAGAGATCTCACCCTCCCCTCGCTCAAGTCTTTCACTCAGGATTGACGTCTGCGACAAAGATTTCTCCCTTCGGTCGAAATGACAAGTTGTGCGTAAGTTTCAAGCCTTTTGGCGGGGGAATCCACTCTTGTCATTGCCCATGGATTTGGCTGCACATGGAACCAGAGTCTTGCGCCTTCTACCGTGGGTGCCACCCGGGATGTGTGCTTGGATGTGGCGGAGTGCCCCGAAAAAGGCCTGGCACGGCCTGCCGTGCCCCTACACGCCAGAGCCTTGACAATGGCCTCGCCCAAGAGCCTCGTCGGTCTTCCCTACTTCACCACCAGGTTCACCAGCTTGCCGGGCACGTAGATCTCTTTGATGATGTTCTTGCCTTCCAGATGCTGCGCCAAGCGGCGTTCGGCCTTGGCGGCGGCGAGGATGGTGTCCTTGTCCGCGTCCAAAGCGACGGTAATTACCGCACGCACCTTGCCATTGACCTGGACGGGCACCTCGAGCGCATCCTCGACCAGCATGGCCTCGTCGTACTCCGGCCAAGGCTCGTAGGCAAGCGTCTGATCGTGTCCCAGGCGCTGCCACAACTCTTCGGCGAGGTGCGCCGCGAACGGTCCCAGTACGAGGACGAACTGCGCCATGACGGCGCGGTCGATCGCATCGACCTTCAAAGCGGCATTCACAAATTCCATCATGCGCGCGATGGCCGTGTTAAACTGAAGTGCCTCGATGTCGTTGGAGACGGCCTTGATCGTGCCGTGCAGCATGCGCACCATCGACTCGTCTCCGCCATCCTCAACAATGCGCGAATGAAGAACACCACCGTCGCCAACGTAGAGCGACCATACGCGCTTGGTGAAACGGTGAACGCCCTGAACGCCTTCGTCCGTCCACGGTTTTTCGCGGTCGAGCGGCCCCATGAACATCTCATAAAGACGCACCGAGTCCGCGCCGTAGGCCTTGACCACCGTGTCGGGGTTCACGACGTTGTAGCGCGACTTGCTCATCTTCTCGATCTGGACGTGGACCTTCTTGCCGGTCTCCTTGACGAAGTGGTCGTTGCCGCGCTTCTCGACCTGCTCGGGGTAGTAGTACTTGCCTGCGTCGTCCTGGTGGGAATGGGCCAGGATCATGCCCTGGTTGAAGAGCTTCGTGAACGGTTCAGGCGTCGAGACGTATCCGGCGTCGAAGAGCACCTTGTGCCAGAAGCGCGCGTAGAGCAGATGGAGCACGGCGTGCTCGGCGCCGCCGACGTACAGATCGACGGGCATCCAGTAGCTCTCGGCTTCCTTCGACCAGGCCGCGTCGTCGTTATGCGGATCGCAGAAACGGAGGAAGTACCAGCACGAACCGGCCCACTGGGGCATGGTGTTTGTCTCGCGGATCGCGGGCTGACCCGTTTCGGGGTCGGTCGTGTGTACCCAGTCGACGGCACGCGCCAGTGGCGGCTGACCGTCGGCGGTCGGCTTGTATTCATCAAGCTCGGGCAACACGACGGGAAGATCCTTCATCGGCATCGTGCGCACGGTGCCGTCCTCGAGCGTCACGAGGGGGAACGGCTCGCCCCAGTATCGTTGGCGCGAGAACAGCCAGTCGCGGAGACGGTAGTTGACGGTGCCGGTCCCAAGGCCGCGCTCTTCGAGCCACGCGGTAATCTTGGCCTTGGCCTCACCCACGTTGAGCCCATCCAGGAGAGACGAATTAACGAGCACGCCGTCGCCCGTGTAGGCCTCCTGCGTGATGTCGCCGCCGCTGATGACCTCGATGATGGGCAACTCAAACTTGGTGGCGAACTCGTAATCCCGCGTGTCATGCGCGGGCACGGCCATAATGGCGCCGTAGCCGTATTCGGCCAGCACATAGTCGGCGGTCCAGATGGGCACTTCCTTGCCGTTGACCGGGTTGACCGCATGCGCGCCGGTGAACACGCCCGTCTTCTCGCGCTCCTCGCGCATCCTATCTTGCGCGCTACGCTTGGACGCCGCTTCGATATAAGCGTCCACGGCCGCGCGTTGCTCATCCGTAGCGATGGCCTGCGTAAGCGGATGCTCAGGCGCCAGCACGCAGTACGTAGCGCCAAACAGAGTGTCCGGGCGCGTAGTGAACACGGTGAACTTCTCACCGGAACCCGCCACGGTGAAGACCGCGTCGGCGCCTTCGCTACGCCCGATCCACTCGCGCTGCATGGCCTTGATGCCCTCGGGCCAATCGAGGTCGTCGAGTCCGGCCAAGAGTTTCTCGGCGTACTCCGTGATCTTGAGCATCCACTGGCGCATCATACGCTTCTCGACAGGATCGCCCGTCTCGACATACTTGCCGTCCTTAACTTCCTCGTTGGCGAGTACGGTGCCCAGCGACGGACACCAGTTGACGGCGGCTTCGGCCTGATAGGCAAGTCCACGCTCGTGGAGCACCTCGAAAATCCACTGCGTCCATTTGTAGTATTTGGGGTCGGTGGTGTTGATCTCCCGATCCCAATCGTAGGACAGGCCCAGGCCTTGAATCTGGCCCTTGAACGTCTCGCAGTTGCGATTGGTGATCACGGCGGGGTGTTCACCGGTGCGCATGGCGTGGCGTTCGGCAGGCAGGCCGAAGGCGTCCCAACCCATCGGGTGCAGGACGTTGAAGCCCTTCATGCGCTTGTAGCGCGCCAGGATGTCGGTGGCGGTGTAGCCCTCGGGATGGCCGACGTGCAGACCGTCGCCGCTGGGATAGGGGAACATGTCCAGCACATAGTACTTGGGCTTGCTGGTATCGATCTCCGCCTTGAAAGTTTTATGCTCGGCCCAGTAGGCCTGCCACTTACGTTCGATAGCCTGGTGATCGTACGTCCCGGTGTCCATGGTCGCGATCCTTTGTGGTCTCTGCAAAAGAAAAGGCCCAAGGGCGCTTGTTCGCACTTGGGCCTGATTCGTCTCTGGGTCAAGGGTCACATGGGATTGGTTCCCGTGCCGGAGACAGACCAGGCCCTTGGAAGTCGCAGTCGCAGGGCAATAATCACGTTGCTCCGATTCATCGCTACAGCGCTCCTCTTGACGGCACTGCGCCAAACCATACCGCATCGCCGGCGCAATTTCAAGCGACGTTCCCTTTTGCGCAACAAACGGCATAGCCGTGGCGCACCGCAATGGATACGCCACGGCTCGCGGCTACTCTGTCGAATACGCTATTTCAAGTCGGCGTCTTTCGGGATCCGGATGACGGTGATGTCATGCTCGCCGCCACGGATATAGCCGATGAAGAGGGACTTGCCGGGCACGGCCTTCTCGCGAATCAGGCGGTAGAAGTCATCCGAGCCGGCAACGTTTTCCTGGGCAACCTCGGTGATGATGTCGCCTTCGAGCAGGCCGGCGTCGTCGGCTTCGCTGCCGCCTTCAACACCGGTGACCAGCACGCCCTTCGTGGCGGACTTGATCTGCATCTCTTCGACCATTTCGGGCGTAAGGCTGCGCACACGCAGGCCAAGGATATCTTTGCCGCGCGCCGCTTCCTGGAGACTGCCGGCATACTCGTCGAGCGTGACCTCCACCTCGATGGCCTCGCTCTTTCTCCAGAGCTCGAGCATGACGACGGCTCCCGGCGGCTGGTTCGAAATGCGGCGCACGAGGTCACCCGCGCTTTCCACCGCGTCGCCATTCACCTTGCGGATGATGTCGTACGGCATCAGGTTGGCCCGATCGGCTGGGGTACCCGGCTGCACGGTCTTGACGAACGCGCCCTTCTGGTCGGGCAGCCCGGAAGCCTCCGCATAGTCGCTGTTAACGTTGACAATACCGACACCGAGATAGCCGCGGGTGATCTTCTGCTCTGAGATCAACACGGGCACGATCTCTTTGGCGGTGTTAATGGGAATGGCGAACCCGAGGCTATTGGCGCCGAAAACGATTGCGATGCTGATACCAATCACCTCGCCGTCGAGGTTACACAGCGGCCCGCCGCTGTTGCCCAGGTTGATGGCCGCATCCGTCTGGATAAAGTTCTGGAAGCGCAAGCCGGGCAGGTTGAGGCTGTCACGGCCCAGGGCACTGATGTGACCGAAGGAGAATGAGCCCTCGAAACCGCGCGGACTGCCCACGGCGATGGCAAACTGCCCCACCTTCAGCGTGGAGGAGTCGCCGAGCGGCGCGACAGGCAAGTCTCCCTCGGCCTCAATCTTGATGACCGCCAGATCGGTGTCGGGATCCCGGCCCACGACTTCAGCCTCGTATTCTTTTCCGTTGGACAGGGTCACGGTGATGGTGTCGGCGTTCTCGACAACGTGGTTGTTGGTAACGATGTGCCCTTCTTTGTCGTAGATGAATCCGGAGCCCTGTGCGCGCGGGGCGCGCGGGGAACGCGGACGCGGCATGCCGCCGCCATGGCCTCGGGGATTGGGCATGCCGAAGAACCGAAACAGGTCGTTCATGCCCTCCATGTTCGTGGCGGCGTCGGGGACACGGCCTTTGGTGTCGATGTTGACGACGAATGGACTGACCTGCTCGTGCAATCCGACAAACCCATTCTCCATGTCCTTCAAGATCGGGCTAACGCCGAATGCGGTCGCCGGAATAGCGGCCAACACCACTGCAAATACTGCAAACTTCAACGCACTTCTCATGAGATACCTCCTCTGCTGTCGGCGAGCGTTCGTGGGTGAATCGCGCTATGCATAATCTCCCGGACCCGCGCTTGGGTTTCCTCGTCTTCAAGTTTCTTTCCGTCAGCGGTGACGTAGAACGAGTCGCGGACGCGCCGGGCATCCGTGACAATCCGCGCCGTCGCGATGCCGAGCCCGGCGTCGGCCATCGCGCGCGTAATATCATACAGTAGCCCCGTGCGGTCACCCGTCTCGACATCGACGACGGTGTGCGTGCGGGATGACTTATTGTCGAACTGGATTCGAGTGCGCGCCGCCACACGCGGCTGAAGAAGCGCGAAGAGCCTCCGCCGGGAACGGTCCACGCGCTCCTGCACGTCCTCGTTGTCGATCAGCACGGCCCTCAGTACACGCTCGACCCGGGCGCACTCCTTCGAAGTCAGCGGGCGCCCCTGCGAGGCGTCGGACACCGTGAAACAGTCGACCACCCAGCCATCGGGCCGGGTAAACAACGCGGCGCCGTTCACATCGATCAGCTTCGACGCGAAACTACCGGCAATCTTCGAGAACAATCCCTGCCGGTCTCGCGTGCATACCATGACCTCCGTCATGTTCATGTCCTCGCGCGCGGTACACCGCACGACGAGCCCCGACTTGCGGACTTCCTCCACCGCCGCCAGGTGCGCGGCGATCTCTTCGGGCGGAAAGGCCATCAGGTAGCGTTCGCCCAATCCGCGCAGGTGCTCCTCAATCTGTGCGCGGCTGTGGCCATTTGCGGCCGCGCACACGCGCTCCGCCTTGGGTGAGCGCCAGAATTCGGCGTCGGCGGCCTCCACACGCCCAAGCAACACACGCTCCGCCCGCAGGTAGAGCTTCATCAGGAGCGCCCCTTTCCAGTCCGTCCACACCCCTGGCCCCACGGCGGCCAAGTCGGCGTAGCTGAACAGGAACAGTGTCCGCAGCCTCTCTTCCGTCTTCATCGTCTTGGCGAAGTCGCGCACGATGTCGATGTCGTCGATGTCACGGTACTGGCTGATCAGCGTCATCTCAACATGGTGTTTGATGGCGAACGCGATGCGCTCGGTGTCCTCCGTGGGCATTCCGATTCGGTTGCAGATGCGCTCGGCGATTTCAACGCCTTTGTCGACGTGCATTTCGCCGTTGACCTTGCCAAAATCGTGGAGCAAAACCGACAGTACGAGGATGTAGGGGTCGGGCAGGTGCTCGAGCGCAGCATGCAGACACTCGCTGACAGGGCCCTGCATGCCGGGCAGTTCGCTCAGGGCCTCGAGGGCGCGCAGGGTGTGCTCGCCAACGGGGAAATGATGAAAATCTTCGTAGCAGATGATTCCGCGGATGTCCTCGAACTCCGGCAGGTAACGCCCGAGAAGTCCGGCCTGGGCCGCCTGGCGCATCGCGAAGCCCGCCGCCATGGGACGGCTGCAGATGGCCACGAAGTAGCGACGGACCAGATCGCTGGAGCGAAACGTGCCGTTGACAAGGTCGAGGCTCTCGCCCACGGCGCGTTCAACCGCCCGGCTGAGGGGTGCCTTGTGACGCGCACACTCCCAGAACACTTCCATCAGGCGCGACGGCTGTTCCTCGAACCAGTGGCTGTCATTGTGGCCCATCGCGATCTGGCCGTTCTTGACGACGATCTGAAAACGCGGGGGCAGCCACGAGGTGTCCAACGGGCGCACGGGATTGCGGTACTGGTTGCAGGCCTGCGTGGCGATGCGAAGCAAGCGGCGCATCATGCGTGCGGCCGCGTAGTAGTCCTGCATGAAATGGACGACACCCTCGCCCTCTTCGTTGCCGTAGCCAAGGGCCTGGGCCACGTGGCGCTGGTTGTCCAGGGTAAGCACGTTCTCCTCGCGCTCGGAGTTGAAGTGAAGCTCGTTCCGGATCCGCCAGATGAAGTTGAGGGCCTTCACCACGGCAAGATGTTCGTCGGGCGTGATGATGCCCAGCGACTCGACGTCATCAATCGTCAAGGGGCCGTAGGTCATCATCAACAGCCAAAGGCCGGTGTGAAAATCGCGCAGGCCGCCTTTGTTCTCTTTGATGTCGGGCTCGACGTGGTAGAGATCGTTGTATTCGCCGGGCAGATTTTCGTAGCGCGAGCGTGAACGCGAGGCGACATAGGAGGCGGAGACCGCGTCGTCGGCCAGCAACTCGCGAAGCTGTAGCTTCAAGCGTGCGAAGGTGGTCGTGTCCCCGGCGATGAGGCGCGACTCCAGTACACACGTGAACGCGCGCAGGTCGTCGGCAGCCAGTTCCACGCTCTCCGCCACGCTGCGCACCGAGTAGCACACTTCGAAACCCACGTCCCACAGGAAGTACAGAATGTAGTCGTTCAGGGCCTTGATCTCATCACCCAAGACCGTGTCGAACAGCAGGCAGACGTCGAGATCGGAATGGGGACTGAGTTCGGCGCGGCCATATCCCCCCAACGCACAAAGAGAAATGCGCGACAGAAGGATGTTGCGCGAAGACGTGAAGCTGAGTCCGAAGTCGAGCACGCCGCGCAGCACTCGATCGGCTATTTCGGTGAGCGCACGCACGACCTCCATGCCGGATTCACCACCGGCGTGCCGTTGGCGCACGGCTTCGCGCTCCCGGGCGACGTAGGCCCGGGCCGCGTCGACGCAGTCCTGGCGCGGCAGCGTGGCGAAAGCCGCGCTGCCCGTGCGTGCCAGTTCCGTCAGCTCGAGGAAGCCCGCATTCACTCCACGGCCTCCTCTCCAACGTCCACCGCGCTGGGCGGCGGCAGGTAAGGCGGGCCGACGAACATCATCGCATCTTCATGCACCCAGCCGCGTTCACCGTCCACCGTCGTAACCCGCGCCCAACCGCCCTGACGCCGGTCAACGGTGACGCGGTCGCCCGCGCGCAACTCGAAGCGGAGCGTTTCATCGTCGTGCGTGCCGTATCGCACCGGAACGGATTCGGCGTGCGCGACGGCCAGAGTAACCGGGTGCGCTTTGGCCCACGCGGACGCGGCGAAAGCACCCCCCAACACGGCAAGCAACAGTGCGGCGCGGCGGGTGTAGCGAAGCGGACGCCACTGGCGCAAGGCCAACACACCCCAGAACAGGCACCACAGTACGGCCGCAATGCGGTAGGTGGTCGAACGTTTCATGCCGTAGTGCCAGAAGAGCAGGCTCTGCTCCCAGACCGAAGGCAGCGGCTTGGAAAGACGCTGTTGCGTGTCACGTACGGCCTTGTCGAGGTTCTCGCGCGCGTTCTCAAAACGAGGCGCAAGCTGGAGGGCTCGTTCGTAATTGGCGATCGCCGCGCCGATATCGCCATTGCGATAGTAAGCGTTGCCTGAATTGTAGAACACGGCGGGGTCTTCGACGCCCTCGGCCACGAGCTGCTCGTAGAGCTGAATGGCCGTACCGTAGTCGTCGGCCTCGTAGGCCTGGACCGCCCGCTCGAACGTGTCGGTGTACACGTTCGAGCCCAGCAGGAGCACGATGCAGACCAAGCCGCTCATCGGCCACGTCCTTTCTTCAGCAACGCGTCCAGCGTGTCGATGACGTTACCGGCCGCGCTGGTCAAAGCGCCCACCTCGTCCTCGGACAACTGCGTGCCGCCGTACTGTGCCCTTTCACACGCGCGCAGTATGCGGCGGAACCCCTCGATCAGATTCGAGTCTGCCCCGGCCTCAACCAGCAATCGTTCGGCGTCGGACGAAGTCATCCCGCCCGGGGCCACGTTGAATTTGTCGGCGATGAAGCCTGTTACGGCCTTGTACAATTCCTGGGCGGGCGCATCGGCGCGGGCAACGCCGCGCAGCCGCTTGTGGCCGATCGCTTTCGCGCGATGATCGCGCGCGAAAGCGATGTCACGCTCGAACCGCCGCCGACGCCGCATAAACAACGCCAAACCGCAGTAGGCAATGACCGGCGTGGCCAATACGGCCGGGGTCGACGCACCCGCCGTTCGCGCACGCCTCAAGTCGCCGGGCGCCGCGCACGGAGGGAGGATGTCCTCGCCCAAGACGGCCACCGCACCCGGGGTCGACGGCATCCCGGCGGTCACCAAGACTCGAGTACCCGAATCGACGGAGGGGGTCACCTGAATCACGAACGCTTGGCTTGAAGCCGTCTTGTACGTCTCTTCGACCGGGTCGAAATAGCAGAACGAGATAGGGAGTATGTGCAACTCGCCCGCTTCGAGCGGCGTAATCGTGTAGGAGAAACTCTTCTCCACGCCCGGGCCCTCGGGAGTATCCACCTCGATCATCTGTTTGTCCGGGTCGGAGACAAAGGCGCCATCGATCTCCGGCGTCTTGGGAGCGGCGATCGCGTCGGGATTCGTCCGGCCCCGGATGGATACGACGAGCGTGGTCGGCACGCCCTGAATCACGCGGTCGCTCAGCAACTCGGCTCTAAAGCTCAGGCGGCCAACCGCCCCACTGAAGTCCGCAGGCCGCGGCGGGAGCGGTTTGACCGTGATATCGATCGGAGGCACATCCTCGCTCAGCGCGTGCTGCGGTCCAAACACGCCTTCCGAGCCCACGCCTTCCCAATGCCATGCGCCCACTTGCAGTGCACCCGTCGCCATCGGATACAGCGTCTGCTGGATGACGGTGACCTCGTAGGGATAGCCGTTGTACTGCGTGGCCACGGCTTCTTTCACGGGAGACGTCGCGTAGAAACCCTCAGTGCTGGGCAGGTTTTCAGCGCCGCGAACCGTCTTAATACTTAAACCCCTCAGTCTCAGTTCCCCAAGCCTCAAGGTCAAGGCGATGGGCTCGCCCTGGTAGACTTCCTGCTTGTCCACCTCCGACTCTAGGAACACCGTGTCGTCCCACGTGAGTTGCCGTTGGGGCGCCCCGTCGGGGGCATTCCGTACGGCCTGCGCCTGGCGGGTGTTCGTCGTGCGCGCGGGGGAAGGTCCTCGCCCCGAACCGATGACATTCAAAAGAACGGGCTGCGTGTGTACCACGGTACCCGCGACCGTCACCTCGATGGGCGGAATCGTGATTCGGCCCTCTTGCCGCGCCACACAGCGATAACCGGCTTCGACCGTCACGATTCGCGTGCGTCTGCCCCCACCGAACTGCCATTGCTCGCGGCGCGATCGGCTGGGGCTACGGGGGTCAATCTCCAGGCCGGGCGCCTCAGGGAGCTTCACCTGGTCGATGTCACCGTTGGTCTCGATACGCAGCGCGAAAGGCACCCCTACACCCACCGTCTGCCGATCGACGAAGGCTTTGGCCGTCGGCTCCGCCCACGCCTGCGCCACCGCAAGCATGACGGCGCCCGCTATGGTTATTCGACCCACTACCACCAGTCTTTCCTCATCTGGATATCTCTGCGCACATTCTTCGTTTCGCGCTGCTCGCGTTCGTCAATATCTTCAAGCGATTCCAGCAGGGCCTCGACGTTCTGCCGCTCCATTTTCTTACCTTCGCCCTCTTGCGGGTTCTGGATCTGATCCTCACCGGGCTCGCCTTGAGCGCCCGCCTGCTGCTCGTCTGTGCCCTGCTCCTCCTCCGGCTCATCGCCCTGTTGTTGCTGCTGCTCGTCTGCGGATTGCTCGTCCTGCTGTTCCTCGTCCCCCTTCTGTTGATCGCCGCCCTGCTGTTGCTGTTGCTCCTGGTCCTGTTCGCCCTTCTGCTGATCGCCGCCCTGCTGTTGCTGTTGCTCCTGGTCCTGTTCGCCCTTCTGTTCCTCACCGTCTTCACCCTGTTGCTGCTGCTCTTGCGGGGGTGGCGGGTTCTGCAACATACTCTTCAATAAGAACCGCGTGTGGTCGAGGTTATTCCGCGCCGCCGCATACCCCGGATACTTCCGGAGCAACTCCTCGTACTCCTGCACGGACTGCTCGAAAGCGGCCACGGTTTCGTCGTATTGCTGCGCCGCGGCCGACTGCTCAGCGATCTGCGCGATGCAATTGGCATGGTTGTAAGCCGCCCGTTTGCGCAGTTCCGGATCGGCCGCCGTCGCAACGGCCTCAAAGGTCTTCGCGGCCTCTTGAAACGCCGTGATGGCATCCTCAGAAGCCCCAGCTTCCTTGTTCTGCACGCCCTGCTCGTATTGCGCCCGCCCAATGCTGTAGTACAGCACGTCCGACTCCGGGTCGTCCGTCTGCAAGTCGCGATACGCGGCAATGGCGCCATCGGCGTCCCCCGCGCGAAGCGCGGCATGCCCCCGCTCGAGTTGCGTGTTGAACGATGGCTCCGCAGCGGCAACCGCCGCAATCCACATTATGCCACACAAGACTCTACCCACGATTCTCCTCCTCCATCGCCTCGGGCAGGTTCCACGCGGTCGACTCCTCGGGTTCACGGCGCATACGCCAACTACGCACCCAAGGCATCAACGCGATCCATACGCCCTCGGCCATGAAACACAGAATGGCCAGGGCCAGCGGCCACTGGTAACGGTTCACCAGCCGCAGCCGCACGTCGCTCGAGGACGTATAAGCCGTCAGGCTCTCGATGTGCTCATGAATCTTGTTCACGTCGGTATTGTCCGGAGTCGATCGGATGTATGCGCCCTTGCCCGCCAGCGCCACCTTCTGCAACGTCTCCTCATCCAACCGGGAAAGATGCGGGCGTTCGCCGTCCCGCACTTTGACGTACCGGCCCATCCAATCCGGGAGCCGAATCTCCGCGCCGTTCGGATCGCCGACTCCGATAACGTATACTCGAGCGTACTCCGACACTTCCTCGGCCGCCGCCACCGCGTCGCCCGACACCTGCTCGCCGTCGGAGATCAGCAGGACGGCGCGGGAGTTATTGTCGATCACGCCCGTGGTTTCGGCCTCGGTGCGAAACACCTCGATCGCCTCCTTGAGCGCGGCGGCGATGTTGGTCCCTTCAGCGCTGATCGTGTCGGTGTCCACCACGTTCAACACCGACTTGAAGTACCCGTGGTCATGGGTAAGCGGACTCTGGAGCGCGGCGGCGCCGGAAAATGCAAGGAAGCCGAAACGATCGCCCGCGCCAAGCTCCAGCAACGACAGTATCTTCTGTTTCGCGCGGTCGAGGCGCGTGGGCAGCGGATTGGCGGCCCGCATGCTCTCGGACGTGTCCAGACACACCAGCACATCATGGCTCTGCTGGCGGACCTCTTCCCAGGCTTGGCCCCAACGGGGTTGGGCGAACGTGAGGGCGAGAGCGGCGAAGCCAAATACCGTCAACCAGAATAGCGGCCGCCGCACGGAGACGCTGTAACCCCACAACAACCGCGGCGCAAGACCCGCATCGACGAAACGCGTCAACCGCGCCCGGCGCTGCTTCTCGAGCAGGTACAGTCCGAGCACAATCAACGCCAGCGCCACACCCGCAAGCCCAAGCCACAGGTGCAACTGACGCAGTGGAAATGCGAATCCAATCTTCATCGTTCCTCGCCCAACGCGGCGCTTCTGGCCGCAACGAATGACACACGCAGTATGAACTCAGGCTTACTCATGGGATACTCTCGAACCAGCGCCGCCGCGAGAACACGGAGGCCAGCATCGCGAGCGATCCGAGAACGGCGTAAGGCATGAAGCCGTCCTTGTGCTCGAAGTAGTCGCCCATCTCGATCTCGGTCACTTCCAACTCGTTAATTTCGGCGTAAGCTTCTTGGAGTGACTCGGTGTCTACGGCGCGGTAATACTGGCCGCCGGTCGTCTCGGCAATCCGCTTAAGCGCCTCTTCGTCGATCCCCTCGGCGGTGCGGGTCAGGCGTGTACCCCAAAGACCGCTCGTGGGCATCAGCCCGCCCTCGACCGATCCGGCGCCGATGGTGTAGACCCGGATGTCGAAGTCCTTAGCCAGCCGCGCCGCGGTGATGGGATCCAGTTCACCGGCGTTGTTACGCCCATCGGTAAGCAGGATAATCACCTTGCTCGCGGCCTCCGACTTGCGCAGCCGGCTGACCGCCAGTCCGATCGCCGACCCGATCGCCGTGCTCTGCTTCTCCGGGCTCTGATCGGCGATGTTGGCGCGGTCCAACTCACGCTCGAGCACGCCATAATCCAGCGTCAACGGGCAGGCCGTCCAGGCAAAGGTTCCGTAGAGTATCAGGCCGACCCGGTCCAGGCCGTAGCGGTCACCGCTTCGCTCCTTGCGGTTGTCGATGAAATCGCGCACGGCCTGCTTCGCTACGAACAGGCGGTCGCGGCGCTTACCGCCATACTCGAAGTCCATTGAACGCATGCTCCCGGACAGGTCGACGCACAGCATGATATCGATGACGTTTGCCCGTTCCTTGCGCAATTGATACCCGGTGATCGGCCGCGCCAGCGCGATGACGAGAAGCGTGAGGCCCAGCGCGCGCAACAACGCCGGAACCCACCGCGCAATGTTGCGGCGATGGCCCCGAAGGGCCCGAAGGGTCTCCCCGGTCGAAACGCGCAGCGCGCCGGGCGTGCGCGCGGAGACCTCCACGACGAAGACAATCAGCACGCCGATCAACAGCAAGAGCGCGAGCGGGTTCATCAGGGCGTTGAAATAGAAAAGGCCCAGTCTGCTCATGCAGCCTCCTCCTCTTCGGCGTCCTCTTCGGCGTCCTCTTTCTGCGGCACGGTTTCCTCGACGAACTGGAGGACGGTCGCGAACGAATGCTCCATCTCGTTTTCGGTGGGGACGTATTGGGCAAACTTGACGCGGTCGCAGTGGCGCAGGAAACCCGCCAGCAGTTTCTGGTGGGCATCAGACAGAGCGCCACTGTTGGACGCCGCGCCGATGAACTCCGGCGTAGTCTGTTCAGGCGCGTGCAGGCTGAAGCGGTCCTCGATGTAGTAGCGCAGGATGGCCGACAGATCGACGTAGTAGGGCCCGAACTTCCCCGCCTTAGGCAACTGGCGCTCGTCGAGTTCCTGTAACCTCTGATAGGCCAGTTCCCACGGCGGACGCGGCGGCGCGGCGCGTTCGATGCGCCGGCGCCTTCGGAAAAGATAGACGGCCGCCCCGATCAGGCCCAGCGCAGCAAGCCCAACGCCGGCAAGCCACTTGCCATAGAGTCCGAAGAATCCCACGACCGGCATCGCGTCGGCAATGTCTTCGAAGCGCATGGCGGCCTCATGCTCCGCCTCCGTCAGCTCGCGCACGCGCAACGACAGCGAAGGAACCGTCGTGGCGCCGTCTTCGCCGTAGAGCACCTGGGCCGGCTCGATGCGATAGTCCCCCACGAGGATGGGGTCAAGCACGTAGGTCTCTGTGATGCGCTTCCGCCCGCCGCGCAGGTTCTCGGTGTCGCGGCGCACGTCGGCCACGGCCAGCCCGCCCACGTGCTCGAGCATGTCAGGCAGCTTCACCTCGACGTCGTTAGGCGCTTCCACGACGATGGAGTACTCGGCCTTCCGATGGAAGGGCACCACCGGCGGATCCAACGTGGCATACACGTCCACCGTGCCGCCGCCCGCGGCGCCGAGTACGGCAAGTCCTATGGCGAAGAGGGCACTCACGGCGTGGCGTCAGGCTCCTGTATGCGCTCGACGTACAGGCGCACGTCGCGCGTCTTCAGTGTGCTTTCGATCAGGGCGGCGAAACTCTCTTGCTCTTTCTGCGCCCGGTAGAGACGCTGGGCCTGATCTTTCACTTCCTCAAAGGGCGGCGTGCGCGCGGGGGTCTTCTCGATTACTTTAAACACGTACCACACACCGTCCGCCTCTAACGGTCCCGCGACGCTTCCGGCCTTGGCGGCGAAGATCGCCGGCGACGCGTCCAGACTCGCGGGTGCGCCGGGCACCGGGCCGCCTTCGCGCGCGGTAACGGGCTTGCCGCCGAACTCCGTGACGGCCTTCGCTTCGTGCTCACTGGCCGCACTCGCGACGACCACTTTCGCCGTAGCCGGTTCTACGAACCGGCCGATCTCGGCGCGGAAGAAGCGCTCCACGTCTTCGGGGGTGATGGAGATCTTCGAACGGACCTCATCGGTAATGAGCTTGTTGACGATCATGGCGTCGAGTTGACGCACCATTGCCTCCTGGATTTCCGGGGTCTTGTCCAACTCCAGACGGCGGGCCTTATCGAGCAGGAGGCGCTGCGCCACAATGTTCTTCAACAGCTCCACCTTCTGTTCCGGCGTGCTGAACTGGCCGCGCGCGGCGGGAGGGAGTTTCTCGATTTCGAGTTCCAGATCACGGTCCGTCACCACGTCGCCCGAGAATTCAGCCAATACAACTTCGCCATCGGGTACATCACGCGCCGACCGTTTCACGTCGGTGCGCTTGCGCAGTTCCTTGCGCAGGTCGGCCCCCCGGCCGAGCTTGTCGAGACAATGCACGACTTTCTGGTTGATGTCGTCTCGGAGTTGCGATTCCGGGTCGAGGAATTCGGCCTGGTAGAGATACGCGAGCGCGTCTTCGTACCGTTCGGCGTCGATGGCGAGCTTGGCCACCCGGTAACACACCGTGGCGCGTTCCGGCGCGGTCAGACTGGCGGCGTCGAGGTAGGCGGCATAGGCTTCGATGGCGGCCTCGGGCTGCTGTTTGCCTTCGAGATAAACGGCGTATTCGCGCTGCGCGTTCGGAGACAGACCGATAGACGCTTGCCGAGAACCATTCCGTGGCGTTGCGTAGAGCAGGGCAGCCAGCACGGCGGCGAAACCCGCCAGCGTCACAACCAACTGCACGACGGCCAGCTTGCCGTTACCGCCGCCGTTGCGCGCATACTGAGCCCGGAAATCCTTCAGGCGTTCTGGAGTTTGCTCACTCATTCTTCGGTATCCTTGCTTCCCAATAGCCCTGTCACCACGCCGTGGCGCGCGCCACAATACGCTGCCCGACGTTCGGGCGCCTCATGCATACCGCCGTTCCCGCATGCGGAAGAAGCGGTAAATCTCCGTGACATAGGGCTGGTCGGTGCGTACATCGATCGCATCCACCCGGGTCCGTTGAAAGATCTGCTGCCGCGCACGTTTGCGCTCGTGGGCGGCGCGGCCGTACGCCTTGCGTAGCGTCTCGTCGTTCGTGTCGACCAAGGTTTCGCGTCCCGTCTCCGCGTCGCGCACCGCCACCAGACCGACATCGGGCAGCATCTCTTCGCGGGGGTCCGTCACCGACACGGCAATCACGTCGTGGCGGCGATTGGCGATGCGCAGCGGAACCTCGTAATCGGCTTCCATGAAGTCCGACACGAGAAAGGCCACGGCGCGGCGCTTGGTGACGCCGTTGAGGAAATGCAACGCGCCGGGGATGTTGGTGCCCTTTCCCTTGGGCTTAAAATAGAGCACCTCGCGGATGACACGCAGCACGTGTTTGCGGCCCTTGCTGGGCGGAATGTACAGCTCAACGTCGTCCGTGAAGATAATCAGGCCGACCTTGTCGTTGTTCTTGATGGCGGAGAAGGCCAGCACGGCGCACAGCTCGGCCGCCAGTTCGTTCTTCATGCGCTCGACGCTACCGAAGCGTCCCGACGCGCTCGCGTCGACCAGCAGCATGACGGTGAGTTCGCGTTCCTCGGCCAGCAGCTTGACGTGCGGCACGCCCATGCGCGCCGTCACATTCCAGTCGATCATCCGAATTTCATCGCCGGGCACATACTCGCGGACCTCCCGGAACTCCATGCCCTGGCCCTTGAACACACTCTCGTATTGCCCGGCCAGGATGTCGTTCACCATGTGGCTGGTCCGGATCTGGATCCGCCGGATCTGTTTCATCACGTCTTGCGGAATCATCGGCAAGACTCCCTCATTACAATGCCTGCATTACGGCTTCGTCGCTTCGCGCTATGCTCGCAACTGCTGCCGCGTGCTCCATGCCGGTTTCTGACCGGGCCCCAATGTTCAGACGGGGCCTACGGTACGGGAACACTGTCGAGAATGCGGAGAACAATGTCTTCACTCGTCATGTTCTCCGCCTCGGCTTCATAGGTCACAATCACGCGGTGGCGCAACACGTCGAGGGCCACCTGTTTGACATCGTTGGGAAACACGTTGCCTTCGCCCTGCAGAAAGGCCAGAGCCCGGGCGGCCTGTTGCAGGTAGATGGTCGCGCGAGGCGAGGCGCCGTATTCGATCAAGTGCTTGATGTTGAGGTCGAAAGCTTCGGGGTTGCGCGTCGCCTGGACAACGTCCACGATGTAGTTCTTGGCCTTGTCGTCGACGTAAATCCGGTTCACCACCTCGCGCGCCGCCATGACCTCCTCGCGCTTGACCACGGTGGAGACCTCCGGCTCGTGGAGCATGTCGACCCGGTCCATGATCTCGCGCTCTTCGGCGCGGCTGGGGTAATTCACCTTCAGCTTGAGCATGAAACGATCCACCTGCGCTTCAGGAAGCGGATACGTGCCCTCCTGCTCGATGGGGTTCTGCGTAGCCAATACCATGAACGGCTCCTCGAGGGAAAACGTATTCTCGCCAATGGTGACCTGACGCTCCTGCATGGCCTCGAGCAGCGCGCTCTGCACCTTGGCGGGGGCGCGATTGATCTCGTCCGCAAGGATGATGTTGCCGAAAATCGGGCCCTTCTTGGTCGTGAATTCCCCGTCCTTAGGACTGTAGACCAGGGTGCCGAGCAGATCGGCCGGGAGCAGGTCGGGCGTGAACTGGATACGCGAGAACTTGCAGTCCATGGACTGGGCGAGCGTCTTGACGGCGGTGGTCTTGGCGAGACCGGGCACACCTTCGATCAAGACGTGGCCATTGGCCAACAGGCCGACCAGCAAACGGTCGATCATGTACTGCTGCCCCACGACGACGCGCGCAATCTCCGCACGCAGCCGGTTCACGAACTGGGACTGCTCCTCCACGCTCCTGCGAATGGT
>JAACEL010000645.1 GCA_011682535.1 Nitrospiraceae bacterium
CGCAGAGTGCTGAGAGAGGGATACCTCACGCCTTTTTTTGCGGACCTTCCACCGGCTCAGCAGTACCCCTCTTGCTTGCCACGTGAACGGTTACCCTCAAACCACTCGGTGCGGAAGGGGGTGAAGAAATCGCTCGAAGCGGTCTCTCCCCGCTCGTAGAACATGGCGCCGGATTGCCGTTAACGCCGCCCCATGCTCCGGGACGTTCATACCAGTAGGCGCACAGCCGGCGTGAGCGCAAAGCGAAGGGAAAGAGTAGCAGGGCGAAGGACACCGCGAGTTGCGTGGGTGTGTACCAGGAGATCTTGCGCCCGGACGTAACGATATGCGGCTCACGAAGAATAGTGAACGGCAGGCCGCGTGAGGCGCCCCACTTGCGCAGGTCACGCGAGAACCGCAACTCTTCGCCCGCGTACATTTGGATCGAAAAGCCGCCCACGGCGTCGAAGGCCTCGCGAAGACAATACACGAAGCAACCCGCCGCCATACCGAAACGTGCCGCAAGACGATTCCACAAATCGATACACATCTGCACGTGAGGAGCGGCCCCCTCCTGAAACGCCACAAGTCCCCCGCCCCCACAGGCTTGGCCCGAATCGAGGTAATCGAGGGCCGTTTGCAGCAGCTCGGGCGCCAGGAACGTATCCGCATCGACGAAAACCAAGTACTTGCCCAAGGCCACCCGCGCCCCCGCGTTGCGTGCACGCGAGATCTGGTTGATCGGCTCGAATACGACCCGAGCCCCCATCTTCTTGGCCACCTCCGCCGTGCGGTCGGTCGAATTGTTGTCCACGACAACGAGTTCGCCGGACAACGGAGTGGTCTCCATGGCGCGTTTCAACACAGCCAGACTCCCGGGCAACAGATCTTCCTCGTTGTAGGCCGGGACAATAATGGAATAGACAGGGCGCTCCATATACTTCTCCTAGTGGCCGTGATCCGTCGCAATGGCAACCGTGTCGCATAGTCTCCGCCAAGACCGGACAACGTTGCACTCCCCAGTAAGTGTACCGCCGCAAGGCCTCAAGTGTTACAGGATGGCAATACTCCCCGGAAATCCTGTAATATGCGGCAACTTGCCAAGTAGTGTATCCAATGATCCTAAATGAACTGAGAACCGTCTCAAGCGCACCAAGCGCATCGCGCTTGTTGGAGCCCGTCAGTCTGGGTTCCGTATCCCGCGAAGGAACGCGGCCAGCCGCCCTCCTTCGACCGGCCCGCGCCAGGGTGTCGGTCTCTCTCCAACGACGCCATCACACAACACCATAGGAGTGCAAGAACGTGAAGAGAAGTTCAAGTTTCGAGTATCAGACGGACACGATGCCCACTGGGTTTCCTGGCTTTTTCCGTCTCGTAGCCCGAACCCTGTTCCGAAGTAAGGGTACCGCCGCCCGATTCACCCCCAAGCGTGTTCTCCTGGTCACGCTGGGGCTTCCGGCGTTTCTCGCGCTGCAGATCATGCACCGGATCGCATTCCTGCTCGACGACCTGTTCTTCCCCGGCTGGAAAGATGTCGAGGTCAAAGAACCCGTCTTCATCGTCGGCATCCACCGGAGCGGGACCACTTTTTTCCACAATCTGCTGGCCAAAGACGAGAACAACTTTGCCACGTTCAGTCTTTGGGAACTGCTATTCGCTCCCGCCGTCATCGAGCGCAAGTTCTTCATGGCTCTAGGCACCGTCGACCGCACCCTCGGCGGCTTCGGACGCCGCATCCTCGTGGCCCTCGAAGACGTCCTGCTCAAAGACCTGCGCACTATCCACTACACCAGCCTGTTCCAGCCCGAAGAAGACGAATTGGCCCTCCTGCCCGTCTTCGCTTCCGGATTCCTCCTCCTCGCATTCCCCTTCCCCGAGGAACTTTGGGCACTCACCCGCTTCGACCTGGACGTGCCCCGCCCCATCCAGGACAAGGTCATGGCCTTCTACAAGTCCTGCGTCCAACGCCACCTCTACGTGCACGGACCCCACAAACAATTCCTCTCGAAGAACCCGCAGTTCAGTTGCAAGATCGACGTGCTCAACCGCACTTTCCCCGATTCCAAGGTCGTGTGCAGCGTACGCAACCCTTACGAAGCCGTGCCGTCCCTCATCAGCCTCATGTCCTTCTCCTGGAAGAACTTCAACAACGACCCCCAGGGCGACATGCTCCGCGACATGCTGCTCGATATGGCCCACCACTTCTACTGCCATCCCATGGACCGGCTCGCCAAGTGGCCACGCGAACGGCACGCCTTCCTGCGCTATCCCGACCTCACCAGCGACCCCAAGGAGGCCGTGGTCCGAATCTACAAACGATTCCGCATGGAAGTATCGCCTGCGTTCGACGCACAGCTCGAGGAGCAGCGCCGCCGCGCACGCGAATACCGCAGTAAGCACAGCTATTCGCTGAGCCAATATGGGTTGGACCACAACACGATCAGGAATCTGTTCTCCGACGTGTTCGCCCGCTTCGACTTCGACACCGACCACGAAGCCGAGGAATCCCCCACCCGCGCCGCGTAGATACGCGGGCGC
>JAACEL010000025.1 GCA_011682535.1 Nitrospiraceae bacterium
ACAAAGGACCGGCCATTGGCAACGGGCGAGGTAACGCCGGCCGAGGCCATCGTCCTGTTCGTCGCGCTTTCGCTGATCGCCGTTGCCCTGGTACTGACGCTCGACCCGCTGACGTATGGCAAAGCCGGGGGCATCACGTTTAACGTAACCTACGCCGACACGACGACGGGTTTCTACGACGCCACCCAGGGCGCGGCGCGCCGGGCCTGCGTGGCGGCGGTCGTGGACTATCTGAATTCGGTGCTGGATCACACGGGCACGTGCGACATCAACTTCGATGCGTCGGAGAGCGACGGTGGCGGCGCGCTGGCTTTCGCGGGCACATACTTCTGGGATACGCCAGGTTGGACGAATGGATTCGCCTACGAACATATCACCACAGGTGTTGACGAGACGGGCAGCGTTATCGACATCTATTGCACGGTGGATTTTGGCTGGAACTGGTACACGGGGACCGGCACGCCGGGCGGCGGCGAGTTCGACCTGAAGTCGGTGCTGCTGCATGAGATAACCCACGGACTGGGCTTCCTGTCGCTGAGCGACGCTTTTGGTGCGAGCACGATTGGGCCAAACAATCCCTACGCCAACTGGGACCGTTTTTTGCGGACGGCGGGCGGCGCTACGCTGTTTTCGGGCACCCCGCCGGCGTACGTGGGCGGCGTGGGCGACCTGACGCCGGGCAATCCTCCGGGACTGCGCTTCGCGGGTACCAACGCTACAGCGGCTTTCGGTGGTTCCTTTCCTCCGGTCTACGCTTCGAACCCCTATGAAGACGGCAGCAGCCTGAGTCATTGGTACACGGGCCAGATTCCCGGCGGCGCAATCATGGAACACGCGATTGCTCCGGGAGAAGTGGGCCGGACATACGCAGCAATCGACATTGGTGCGCTGAATGACTTTGGCTACACCGTCGTGACCGGTGGTGAAGGTGAGGGCGAGGGCGAAGGTGAGGGTGAAGGTGAGGGTGAGGGTGAAGGCGAGGGCGAGGGCGAGGGTGAAGGTGAAGGTGAAGGTGAAGGTGAAGGCGAGATCGTGGAGCATCCGGTTGGTGGTTGGTTCGAAGCGGGCGATTCGCTTCAGCTTAGCGTCGGCGTCACGGGCATGACGGGCACGGTGGACTACCAGTGGACCAAGGACGGAGCCGACATTCTGGGCGCGACGGAGGCGGTCTTCGAGATCGCTTCGCTTGAGGTTTCCCACTCGGGTTTGTACACGTGCGTGATCGAAGATGAGGCGAAGGCCGTGTTCGAATCGGAAGGGGCGCTTGTGCAAGTATTCGGCGCGGGTGCGCTGCCTGCCGCGGGCATCGCGGGGCTGTGCCTGGCCGCGGTCTTCATCCCGGCGGCCGCGCTGGTGCTTCGCCGCCGCCGGAAGTAAGCGTCGCGCTCAACCGGAATTCCACGGGGCTCGAGTCGGACGACTCGAGCCCCGTTTGATATTGTGCCTTGTTGCAGCTACGTAGCGGCTGGGATTTCTACGGCAGATGAGAGCCTTTGATGAGGAAGCCGCCGGATTTTTCGTCGCGTTCGAGGTCGAGGATGCCGTGGGTTTCGGCTTCTTCGAGGAGCTGGCCGAAGCTGCGGAAGCCGTAGTGGGATTCGCTGAAGCCGGGTTTGCGGCGCTTGAGCGTCTGCTTGATCATCGAGCCCCAGATGCGCTCATCTTCGCCGCGTTCTCCGAGAAGGGCTTCATAGGTTTCGACAATCAACTCCCAGGCTTCCTGCTTCTTATCCTCGACGGGCGGGGTGGCCTTCTTGCCTCGGGTGGGCTTGCGGGCCGGTTTGGCGGCGACTTTCCTGCGGGTGCGCTTGGGCTTGACCAGGTCGTCGTAGGAGATGAACTCGTCGCAGTTGGCGATGAGCAACTCGGAAGTGGAGTTTTTGACGCCGACGCCGATGACGTGTTTGTTGTTCTCGCGCAGTTTGCTGACGAGGGGCGAGAAGTCCGAATCGCCACTGATGATGACGAAGGTGTCGACATGGGCCTTCGTGTAGCACAGGTCGAGGGCGTCGACCACCATGCGGATATCGGCGGAGTTCTTGCCGGACTGGCGCACGTGGGGGATTTCGATGAGTTCGAACGAGGCCTCGTGCATCGAGGCTTTGAATTCCTTGTAGCGAGCCCAGTCGCAATAGGCCTTCTTGACGACGATATTGCCCTTGAGCAACAGCCGTTCGAGTATCTTGCTGATGTCGAACTTGTCATAGTCGGCGTCTTTCACGCCGAGGGCGACGTTCTCGAAATCGCAAAACAGGGCCATGTTTCTGGTTTCGGCATCGAGTGTCATTGATGCTGCTCCTCTGGTGGATGTGTGTCGTGCTCAAATGGCCTGTCGCTCCCGACTGCGGCGCACGTTCCAATGGCAAACCATTATATCAGGGGCGCGAGAGCGATGGGAAACCCCGAACGCCGGGTTGCGTATTGTGGCGCGCCTGAAGTGCCAGATGGAGCCCGAGCTTGCTGCGCGCGCCACGTGAAAGTTGCCCGGCGACTTGTCGGAAATGGGCCGCTTGCCCGAGGCGCTTCCCGCGCAAGCAGGCAAATGTGGTGCGTTTACTTCCGGTTGAACCGTTCGGCGAGGGCTTTGCGGAAGTCGTCGGGGGCGCTGTTTTTCTCCTGTTTCGGGCGAGGTTTGCTGGGGCGTTGCTTCCTGGGCTTGGGAGTGGGCTTCTCGCCAGGGTTGGTGCGCATGGACAGCGCGATGCGGTTGCGTGCGTGATCGATGTCCAACACGGTGACGGTGACGGGCTGCTGCACCTTCACCACTTCGTTGGGATTCTTGATGAAGCGGTCGGCCAGTTGGCTTACGTGGACGAGACCGTCCTGGTGGACGCCGACGTCGACGAAGGCGCCGAAGGCAGTGACGTTGGTGATGATGCCGGGGAGTTTCATGCCCACCTTGAGGTCGTCGAGCGTGTTGACGCCCTCGGCGAAACTGAACGGTTCGAACTTTTCGCGCGGGTCGCGTCCGGGCTTGGCCAGTTCGGACAGGATGTCGCGTAGGGTGGGCAGCCCGACCCTGTCGGTCACGTAGCGTTCGGGCTCGATCTTGTTGCGCAGGTTCTCGTCGCGCACGAGGTCGGCGATGGTGCAGCCGATGTCTTTGGCCATGGCGTCCACCGTGCTGTAGCTCTCGGGATGCACGGCGCTGGCGTCAAGCGGGTTCTTGGCTTCAGGGATGCGCAGGAAGCCGGCAGCCTGTTCAAACGCCTTCGGGCCGAGGCGGGGGACCTTCTTGAGTTGGGCGCGTGTCTTGAAAGGGCCGGTTTCGTTTCGGAATGCGACAATGTTCGACGCGAGCCGCGGGCCCAGGCCGGAGACGTACATCAGTAGCTGTTTGCTGGCCGTGTTGACGTCCACGCCGATGCCGTTCACGCAACTCATCACCACGTCGTCCAGACTGCGTTTGAGCGCGGCCTGATCGACGTCGTGTTGATACTGCCCCACCCCGATCGACTTGGGATCGATCTTAACGAGTTCAGCCAGCGGGTCCATGAGGCGGCGTCCGATGCTCACCGCGCCGCGCACGGTGAGGTCGTAGTCGGGGAACTCCTCGCGCGCGGCCTCCGACGCCGAATAGATGGAGGCGCCCGATTCGTTCACCATGACCAGGGCGATTGCGGGCGGCAGGCCCAGCGTACGTACGAAGGTTTCGGTTTCGCGGCTGGCGGTACCGTTGCCGATCGCGATGGCTTCGATCTCGTAGCGTGCGCACAACGCCTGCACCTTCTGCGCAGCGTCGCGGCAGGCGCGTTCGCCGCTATGGGGGTAGACCACGTCGTCGTGGACGAGCTTGCCTTGCCGGTCGAGGCAGACGAGTTTGCAGCCGGTGCGGAAACCGGGGTCGAGCGCGAGCGTGTTCTTGTGGCCCAAAGGCGAGGCCAGCAGGAGTTCGCGCAGGTTGCCGGCAAACACGCGGATGGCTTCGGCATCGGCGCGCCCTTTCAACTCCGCGCGGAGTTCCGTCTCCATCGATGGCCCCAACAGACGCTTGTACCCGTCCTGAACCGCCAACGCCACCTGTTCCGAAGCCGGGCCGCCGCCCTTGACGAATTGGTCCGATACCACCGCGATGGCGTCTTCTTCGGGTGGGGCGATCTGTAACGAGAGGAAGCCCTCGTTCTCGCCGCGAAACATGGCCAGGAGACGGTGGGAGGGAGCCTTCGCGGCGGCCTCGCGCCAGTCGAAGTAGTCCTTGAACTTGGCGCCTTCTTCCTCTTTGTTTTTGAGCACCTTCGACTCGCACACGCTTTGAGCGAGATAGACCTCGCGCATACGGGCGCGCACTTGGGCGTCCTGGCTGACGATCTCGGCGATGATGTCGCGGGCGCCCTGGAGCGCTTCGGCGGTATCCGCCACGCCTTTCTCCGCATCGACGAACGCACCGGCGGCAGCCGCCACATCGTCGATGTCTTGCGCCAGGAGGGCCATGGCGAGCGGCTCGAGGCCTTTCTCGCGTGCCATCGTCGCGCGGGTGCGGCGTTTGGGGCGGTAGGGGAGATAGACGTCTTCCAACGCCATCAGCGTTTCCACTCCCACCACCTGGCTCTTCAAATCATCCGTGAGCAGGTCGCGCTCTTCCAGGGATTTCAGGATGGCATCGCGCCGCTTGTCCAGTTCCGCCAGTTGATCCAGGCGATCGCGAATGGTCGTCAACGCCACCTCATCGAGCGAGCCCGTCGCTTCCTTCCGGTATCGGGCGACAAACGGGATCGTCCCGCCCTCCGCAAACAGGCTGGCCACAGCCTTTACTTGGCCCGCAGCCAGTTTCATTTCCTTGGTGATCGTCGCGACGTGGTCGGCGTTCATTCATGCCTCGTGTTTGTGGGTTCCGGGTTCATAAGAAAATGGGCGGCACGGCTACTGGGGCGCCTGCCCTGGAGATTGTCGGAATAGCGGCAAGTATAGATCGAGAGAGGGGCCTCATTCGAGCGGCAGCGATGCGGCAAGCTTACATTGATTCCCTCTCTCCCAATCTCTATTGTGCAGGCGGAGAATCTACTGGAGCATAACGATGGACAGTTCGCTTTCCCGCCGCCAGTTCCTGGGTTCCAGCGCGGCCTGCGCCGCGGCGTCTTCCTTGGCCGGAGCCGCTGAGAATGAACCCGATCATCCATTCGACGAGCCCCTCGTCGACTATCACGTGCATCTCGACGGCAGCACCATTGACGACGTGCTTCTGCTATCGGAAGAACGTAACGTGAAGTTCGGCATCGTCGAGCACGCGGGTACGAAGGAGAACGTGTATCCCGTTGTGCTCAGCAACGACGACGAACTCAAACACTACATCGCCATGCTCGACGGTAAGCCTGTTTTCAAGGGCGTCCAGGCCGAATGGACGGACTGGGCGGACTGCTTCTCGCGTGAGACGCTGGCACAATTGGACTACGTGTTGTCGGACACGATGACCTGGCCAGGCGTGGGGGGGAAGCGGCAGAAAATGTGGGAATCGGGTTTCGACCCGGGCGATCCCGACACCTTCATGGACCGCTACGTCGACTGGTACGTCGAAATCATCGAGCACCAACCCATCGACATCCTGGCAAACGTCTCCTGGCTGCCCCGGCCGTTTGCGTCCGACTACGAGGCGCTCTGGACGGAGCAGCGGGTTGGGCGTGTCGTCGAACTGGCCGTCAAACACCGGGTCGCCATCGAGATCAGTTCCGGATTCCGCCTGCCCAAGCTGGCCTTTCTGCAACAAGCCAAGGCAGCGGGCGTAAAGTTCGCCTTCGGCACCAACGGACGCTACCCCAAGATGGGGCGGCTGGGGTATTCGCTGCGTCTCGCACGGGAATTGGGCCTCACCCAGCAGGATCTCTTTGTTCCCGCGCCGGGCGAGGGTGCGCCGAACGCCTGTCGCCCCTCCGGGGTTGAAAACGCCCCGCCGAGGATGGCTGGATAGGTTCTGGGCTTAGCGCAGGTACGATTCCCTGGGAAGCGGACGCCAAACTGGGGATGAGTCTGGCGCTTTGTTGTCGACTTTGACAGCCCCCTTGGGAACGTACTATCATTCGAGGTTCAGGCGTTTCGTGACGCAATCAGCCGATGCCACAGCAAGCGGATGTGACTACAGAATTACTTAAACTGCTCTAAACAATAGGGTCGTTGCTCAATGAACCTCCAATGTGAGCCATCGGTATTGCGCGGGGCCGTGGATATCCCGGGCTCGAAGTCGCACACGATTCGGGCGGTAGCTATCGGTGCGTTGGCCGGTGGGGAGAGTCTCATCCGGCGCCCGCTGGATTCGGAGGACTCGCGTTCGTCGGTGGCGGCGTATCGAGCGTTGGGTGCGGACATCATCACGGAATCGGACACGTGGTTGATCCGGGGTATCGGGGGATGCCCGCGGACGCCGGCTGATGTGATCGACGTGGGCAATTCGGGCACGTCGTTGAACGTGGCGCTGGGCTCGAGTGCGCTGATGACGGAGGGTGTGGCGGTATTCACGGGAGACGAGCAGATTCGCCGGCGTCCGGAGGGTCCGCTGATTGCGGCGCTGAACGACTTGGGCGCGAAGGTCCGCTCGACACGCGGCAACGGTTGCCCGCCGATTACGGTGGAAGGCACGTTGCGCGGTGGCGAAACGACGATTGAGGCGCAGAACAGCCAGTTCCTGACGAGCCTGTTGATCAACGCGCCGCTCGCCGAGAGTGACACGCGTATTCTGGCGCCGGTGCTGAGCGAACGGCCTTACGTGGAGATGACGCTGGAATGGCTGAGCCATCAGGGCGTCACGGTGGAGCACAACGAGGACTTGAGCGAGTTCCACGTGCCGGGAGGACAGGCTTATGAACCCGTCGACAGCGAGGTTCCGGGCGATTTTTCGTCGGCCACGTTCTTCCTGGCCGCAGGCGCGCTGGGCGACAACGACATCGATTGCATCGGGCTGGACCTGTCGGACACGCAAGGCGATCGCGCCGTCATCGACTATCTGCACCAGATGGGGGCGGAGGTCCATGTCGACGACGATTGCGTGCGTGTGAGCGGCGGAACGCTGAAGGGTTGCAGTATCGACCTGAACGCAACGCCGGACGCGCTACCGATGATGGCGGTGCTGGGCTGTTTCGCACAGGGCACGACGCGTCTGGAGAACGTCCCGCAGGCGCGCATCAAGGAAACGGACCGCATCGCGGTGATGAAGGCGGAGCTGGAGCGGCTGGGCGCGCGGGTCGAAGAGCTGGAAGACGGCTTGGTGGTGCATGAGGGCGCGTTGACCGGTGCGGAGGTCGATGGACACGGCGACCATCGCGTGGTGATGGCGCTGGCCGTGGCGGGTACGGTGGCCAGCGGCCGCACGACCATCCGCGGGTATGAAGCCGTGGCCGTCACCTTTCCCACGTTTGTCGAGTCCATGGCGCGTCTGGGCGGCGCGCTCGAAGTGGTCGAATAAGTCCGGCCACGCAAACTGCTCTAATCCCCAACAACACAGCAATCAATTCAACCGAGGAGAAATCGCAATGCTGGGATGCAGCTACGGAAGGATGTTTCAGACAACGGTCGCGGGTGGGAGCTATCAGGACGGCCTCACCGTGCACCTTCAGGGCGTGCCGCCGGGCCTGTACATGACGGAGGCGGAGATCTACGAGGCCTTGCTGACGCGCAAGCCGGGTCAGAGCCAGTTGGCATCGCCGCGCCGCGAGCCGGATGTGCCGATCATATACAGTGGTGTCAACGCGGCGGACACGATGCCGGGCTTCTCGAACAAGGGCCACACGAACGGCACGCCGCTGGTCGTTCTGATCCCCAACCTGGACCGCCATTTCGAGCATATCGAGCAGTATCAGGTGACGAACCGGACGCCGCGTCCGGGGCATGCGTCGTATGCGTCGTATCAGAAATACGGCGAGTGGGACGACGCGATCGGCGCGGGCTTCTTCAGCGGGCGCTACACGTCGACGATCGTGGCGGCGGGTGCGGTGGCGCGGCGCGTGCTCAAGCAGCACGGAATCGAAGTCTTCTCTTACGTCAAGGAAGCGGCCGGAATCCGCGCGGACGAAGTGGACACGGATACGGCGCGGCAAAAGGTGGACACGTTCCGCGCGGTGCGCCGCGACTATGACCCGATCTATGAATGGGTGTTTGCTTCGGGGCGCATCAACCCCGACATGCGATTTGTGGAGAAGATGGCGGTGCTGGGCGAACTGGAACGCGACCTCATCCAAATTCAAGACAACGCGCGCCCGATGGACTCGGCCGCCATCCGCGAGCAACACGGCATCCATCCGACGATGAACTGCCCGGATGTGGACGCAGCGTTCGAGATGGAGAAGCGGATCCTCGAGATCCGCGACGAGGGCGACTCGAGCGGTGGTCTGGTGGAAGTCGTCGCGACGGGTCTTCCGCAGGGCATGGGCGAACCGGTTTTCGAGAAACTGGACGGCGAACTGGGCCGCATGATGAGCATTGGGACGATCAAGGCGGTGGAAGTGGGCGCGGGCTACGCCGTGAAAGACATGCGCGGCTCGGAATGCAACGACCAGATCCGCGCGGAAGACGGCCAGGTCCGGTTCATGTCGAACCAGGCGGGCGGCACGACGGGCGGGCTTACCACGGGACAGGACATCGTGGTGCGGTTGGCCGTCAAGCCGACGCCGACGATCGCCAAGCCTCAGGTGACGATCGACAAGGTCTCCATGGAGAACGCCAAATTGGCCGCGGTGACGCGGCGCGACCCGACCATCGTGGCGCGGGTATGGCCGGTGGCCGAGGCGTTCACGGCCATCATTCTCCTCGACCAGTACATGCAGCACTTGGGCTACCAGGCCATGAAACCGGCCCCGACACCGCGCTAGGATAGCGCCAGGTTCTTCTTTCTTTTTCTCGTGAAAAGAAAGAAGCAAAGAAAAGCGACAAGCCGCTTCGCGGCACACAGGGGAGAGACAGTCAGCGGCTTCCGCGTGGCGCACGCGACCGCTATTGAGGCAAGACCTCGATCAGTTCCACCTCGAACAGCAGCACTTGGTTGGGGCCGATGGGCCCTTTCCCCGGCTCCCCGTAGGCCAACTCGCTGGGAATGGCGAGTTCCCACTTTGCGCCCGGTTTCATAAGCAGCAACGCTTCGGTCCAACCTTTGATGACGCCGTTTACGGCGAACTCGGCCGGTGCGTTGCGCTTGTAGGAGCTGTCGAAGACGAATCCGTTGATCTTTTTGCCGGTGTAGTGGACGCGCACGCGGTCAGTGGCCTTGGGAGACTCGCCGGAGCCCTCGTTGATCACTTTGTACTGGAGTCCGCTGTCGAGCACGACAACGCCGTCGGCTTTGGCGTTCTCTTCCAGGAAGGCCTTGCCCTCTTCAATACTGACCTCCGCGACGGACGCCTCATCGGTTTTCTCTTCGGCCCAACCCAGTTCGACCGCCGCTTTCCGGTCTTCGTCGGTCATCTCCAGCAAGGTGGGATGGCGCTCGCCGTACTTCTTTTCAATGCGCTGTCCTTGCCGGCCGCGGCCCCAGATGGCATACGGGACTTCGACGTGGATCTCCTCGCCCTCCGCGGGCACGACGCGCCAGTAGTGGCGGTAATACATGTATTCAGGGCCGGTTATCACGGTCCCTTTCTTGATGTCGCGCTTGCGATAGGCTTCTTTGAGGCGGCCGTCCCACACTTTGTACCGCTCCATGCGAGGCTTGATGCCGAACTGCCACACGCCAGCCGCGATAGCGGCCAGCACGACGATCTTGATGACGAACTTGAGCTTGTCAGACATATTTGAGACCTTTATGAGAACCGCGGCCAGCATCTGCGGGCATTGTCCGAAAACCGGCCGGGATCAAACGGCTGAACCGTGGGTTTTCTTGCGTTCCCGCCGGACAAAGGCTATCATCTGGTTTGGGCGTTGTCAACGCCGTTACAGGGCATTCGCCCTGCGTACACTTGCGTCCCCAGTCGGTCCTGCGGCAGAACCCGCCAGCGCAGCCTGTCTTGCCATGGACCCGCAAGAGGAGGATTTCGAGCATGGTCAAGCTTGAAGGCGTCCGGCGCAAACTCGGCCCGGGCGTGCAGTTTCATTGCGAGGATTTTCACGCGTCCGAGGGGGTCCAGTTAGCCCTGTGGGGCCCCAGCGGCTGCGGCAAGAGCACCATGCTCAACTTGATCTCCGGACTGCTTCGCCCCGATTCGGGCGTCATTCGCATCGACGGAAAAGAGATTCAGGGCCTCAAGGAAGGGCAGTTGGACGAGTTCCGGGCTCAGCGCGTTGGGTTCGTATTCCAGACTTTCAACCTGCTGGCGCCGTTCACCGCACTGCAGAACGTCCTTCTGGGCATGCGGTTCGCCGACGTGCTGCCCGCGAAAGAATGGAAACCGAAGGCCACGGAGATCCTCGAACGGGTGGGCTTGGGCCACCGGCTGCATGCCAAGCCGGCGACGCTAAGCGTGGGCGAACGCCAGCGTGTGGCGATCGCGCGGGCGTTGGCCAACCGTCCGAAACTCATCGTGGCCGACGAGCCGACGGGCAGCCTGGATCCCAAGACCTCGGACGCCGTGATGGACCTTTTTCTTGAGCTGGTCCGGGAGAAGTCGCTGACGCTGCTGCTGGTCACGCATGAACGGAGTATTGCCGAGCGTTTGCCGGACTTATTCGACTGCTCGAGACTGGTCGAGGAGGTGGCGTCATGAGCATCTGGCATATCGCGTGGAGCTACCTTTGGAACCGCAAACTGACCACGGCCATGACGATCATTTCCGTGGGGCTGGGCGTGGGGCTGATCTCGACGGTGGAAACGCTGCGTGAGGAGACGGAGAGACGTTTCGCTGAAGAAGGTCAGGCCTTCGATCTGGTGGTCGGCGCCAAGGGAAACCCCCTCCAACTCGTGCTGAGCACGGTTTACTTCATCGACACGCCCACCGGAAACATCAACTGGTCCGACTACGAGCGCCTGCTCAAAGAAGAAGAAGTCAAGGACGCATTCCCGGTGTCCATCGGTGACAACTATGCGGGTTACCGCATCATCGGCACGGAGGCCAAGCTGTTCGATTTCCCATGGGGCAGCCGCGAACACTCGCCGTTTGAACTGGCCGAGGGTAACCGGTTCAGCAAACCGATGGAGGCGGTGCTGGGCGCGGCGGCGGCCGAAGGCGCCAAGCTGAAAATCGGCGACACATTCTCCGGCGCGCATGGACTGACCGCGGGATTCGGCGCCGGCGATCATGCCAAAACCCCCTACACCGTCGTCGGTATCCTCAAACGATCCGGAACCCCCAATGACCGCGCCATCTTCTGCGACATCAGGTCGACATGGATGCTCCACGCGCACGAAGACGACGAGGCGGACACACACGAAGGGCACAATGACGCGGCGCACGACCCCGGGGTGACGGCGGTATTGGTGAAATTGTACAGTCCGGCGCTCCGGTTCGATTTCAAACCACGGGTCAACAAGACCTACAACGCGATGGCGGCGGTGCCGGTGACGGTAATCCAGAAACTGTACGAACAGGTGCTGGGCACGGCACGGATGGTGCTCATGGCCATTGGCTACCTGGTCGTGGTGATCTCGGCATTCTCGATCATGATCGGTCTTTACATGTCGATTTTGCAGCGCAAACGCGATTTGGCCGTGATGCGCGCACTGGGCGCGTCGCGCGGCGAGATCTTCGGCAGCGTGATCGTGGAGGCGTTCTGGGTGACCGTGCTGGGCCTGGGCGTGGGCTGGCTGTTCGGCACGGTGGCATGCTACGTACTCGGCGCGCAGTTCGCAAAGCGCGTGGGGCTGTATATCTCGGCCGTCAGTGTCACGCCGGACCTGATCACCGCCTATTCGGCGGTGGTGCTTGTGGGCCTGGTGGCGGGCATCCTGCCGGCGTGGCAAGCGTACCGGACGGATGTCGCGCGCGACCTGGCTGAGTTGTGATACACTTTTGCCAGTAAGCGGTTGTTCCGGCGCTGGCGGTGGGCCGGTTGTTTGCAGTAAAAAGGGAATTATTCGTCTTGAGAACACGAGCGAAGCGCGATCTAATCACCTTACTGGGCGTTGTACTTATCCTTGCGGGCGTTGTGGGCGTAAACACGTACATGCGGCTGGACAGCCTGAAAGAGCAGTACGAGAAGCTGCGCATCCAGTTCGAAGACAAGCAGAAGGGCAAAGGCCACACGCTGCTGGAGTGGGGACTGCTCAAGGAAACGAAGGGCAAGTTCCGCTCCGGCCCCACGTTCTCGGAGGATCTTGAGTCGTTGCACGGGGAGTTGGTCAACATCTGCGGATTCATGTCCCCCATCGACCAGTTTCGTAAAGTGACGGAATTCATGCTGTTGCCGGTCCCGCTGACGTGCTATTTCTGCGACAGCCCGCCGATGCGCGAGATAATCGAGATCCGCTTGGCGAAACCGGCCGACATCGTCAATGAGCCCGTCCTCATCGGCGGCACGCTCAAGCTGAACAAGAAAGGCGACCTGTTCTTCTACACGATCGACAACGCCAAGTGGAACGAGGCGGTCGACATGAAGCAGGTCAAGAGCCTGACCAAGCAGAAAACGGACGAGGAGCACCGGGCTCACCTGAGGGAAGGCTTCAGGCAGCTTCGCGAAGGGCAGAAAGAGGAAGTGCTGATGGACGGCCAGGAGCCGCCCAAGCTTGAGACGCCTGTGGTGGATGCCAGCATCGCGAACGATTCAGTGGAGTCTGACGCCACGGCGGAAGAAGAGGCGGCTCCGGCATCTTAAAGTGCCACGACGTGGCAGTCTCGTCGTCCCTGGACAAGGGGTTGCAACCTCTTGTCTCGCTGGGCTTGATCGGGTGTGCCCTGTGCCAAGACAAGATGTCAATATTCTTCCCCGGTCTGGCGCCGGGGTAGTCTACATCTAGTGGCCTTCAGCGCGACGGGCCGCCCTGTTGTGTTACCTTCTCTTGCCGTTTTCGATACAGTGCGATTTTCTCGTTTACCTACGAGACGATTTGGTATACTATATGGGATGAAAGAGGTCTCATAGGTTTATCTCGGGAAACGTTAGGAAAGGTGTGGTAACATGAAGAGTTTGTCTAAAGCGGAGCGTCTGGCCGTGGAACGGCATCGCGACTGGCTGGCTGCCCAGCGCGAGAGGGACGTTGAAATCACGGAAGCGTTGCACGACTGGAAACGGACTTTCTCCCACATGTGGCGCAAGGAACGGCACACCGTCATGCTGGCGATGCAGCGCGAAGACATCCTCCGCCACAAGTGGATCGAATCGGAGAAGCATGACCGCGACCTGGGGGCGGAAGCGGCGCTCGACTGGATCCGGCAGTACGCGGCCCCGTGGCGCAATTGGTTCGAGCGCTTCGAGGAACGTCACGAGGATCCCGCAGAAGAGAACGCGTAGCGGGGGAGGACGGCCGGGTTGAGGAGGGCTCCATCCACTGCTCAGGCGCCTGTTTTCTGGTTCGCCGTGTTGAAACAGCTTGGTGGGTGAGCCATAATGGGGCGGCGTGATTGTCCAATAGGCCGTCGCGAACGAGGGGCCGGTGCAAGTACACGTTTCTCCCGAGGTCAACTCTCTGCTCAACGCCGCGGTGCAGATCAGCGTCCGGCGGAGCAATCTCTTCGTCGGGGTGGAACACCTGTTCGCTGCCATTCTCGAAGCTCCCGAGTTGCTCCCGAAGGCGTTCACCGACCGGTATCTCCCCGAGTTCCAGCGTATTGCACAACTGATGGGCCGGGAGGCCTGGAGGGGCGGCCCCCCGTCGGGTGCGTCCGACGTCTTCTACACCCCGCGCTGCGCGGTGACGCTCCATGAAGCGGCGAAACTGGCAGAGCGCTATCGGTCCGGGGCAGCGGGAGCCGGCCACTTGCTCATGGCGCTGCTGGCGGATGCCCATGCCGCGCCCAGCCGTGCCCTCGACCAACAGGGCCTGCACCGGGGCGACATTCTGACCGCGTTGCGCGCGGAACTGACACACGGCCCCGCCCGTCCGTCATCGATGGCCGCCGAGCCGGTGGCCGCGGCTTTGGACGCGTTGCCCGGCGCACCGGCGCCGCAGGGAACGGACGCCGCTGAGGGCGCGCCCGCGTTCAATCTCGACACGATCACGCGCGACCTGACCGCCTCGGCGCGGGAGGGCCGGTTGGAGAAGACGGTGGGGCGCAAGAACGAGATCTTCGAGATCCTTCAGATCCTCACGCGCAAGAACAAGAACAACGCGATTCTCGTGGGCGAGGCAGGGGTGGGCAAGACGCAGATCGTGGAAGGCTTGGCGCTGGCAAGCGTACGCAACGGCCTGGGCGGGGTATTGGGCGGCTTCCGGATTCTGGAATTGAGCCTGGGGGCGCTGATGACAGGCACGCAGTATCGCGGGGCGTTCGAAGAGAAGATCCTGGCGATGCTGGAGGAATTGAAACGCTCGAAGAACGTGATTCTGTTCATCGACGAGATCCATCTCATCATGGGCGCAGGTGCGACGGACGGGGATTCGATGGACGCGGCCAATCTGCTCAAGCCGGCGTTGGCCCGGGGCGAGATCCGGGTCATCGGCGCGACGACGCTGCAAGAATACCGCACGTTCGTGGAGAAAGACCCGGCCATCGAGCGCCGGTTCCAGATGGTGCGCGTGGAACCGCTGTCGGAAAGCGCCACGTTGCGGGTGCTGGACCGACTGCGCCCGTCGCTCCAGGACCATCACGGGGTCCGCATCAGCACGAAAGCCCTGGAGGCGTCTATCCGGCTGACGCAGCGCTACATGCCCAACCGCCATCTGCCGGACAAGGCGATCGACGTGCTGGATCAGGCGTGCGCGCGGTACCGGCTCAAGGCGATTGTCGCACGGCAGCGGGCGGCGGCAACACCGGGCGCGAAGGATCCGGCACGTGCGAACAAGGTGACGCCGCACGACATCCGCAAAGTGGTAAGCCAGCTTACGTCGGTGCCGATCGAGGAGATGACGGCGCAGGAGCGGCTCTTCCTGAGTAACCTGGAAGACCAGATCAAACGCCGTATCATCGGGCAGGACACCGCGGTGGCGAAGGCGGTGTCGGCGGTGAAGAAGTCGCGCGCGGGTCTGGCGGATCCCAACCGCCCGCAGGCGGTACTGCTGTTCTTGGGGCCCAGCGGCGTGGGCAAGACCCAACTGGCGAAGGTGCTGGCCGACCTGTTGTTCGGGGCGTCGCAGCACTTCACGACGTTCGACATGACGGAATACGGCCAGGAGCATAGCGTGTCGCGGCTGCTGGGTGCGCCGCCGGGGTACGTGGGGCACGAAGAGGAGGGGCTGCTGACGGCCGCGATGCGCACGGCCCCGTTCTCGGTGCTGCTGTTCGACGAAATCGAGAAGGCACATCCGAAGGTGTTCGACATCTTCCTGCCGGTATTCGACGAGGGTCGCCTGAAGGACGCGCGGGGGCGCACGGTGAGCTTCCGAAACGCCATCATGATCATGACGTCGAACGTGGGCGCCGACCTGCTACACCGCACGGAAACCGGGGACAACCGCCGCCAACTCCTGGATGAACTGCGCAAGCACTTCCGCCCGGAGTTCATCAACCGTATCGACGAGATCGTGCCGTTCTATCCCCTGTTGTTTGAAGATATGCGCACGATCCTGGGCCTGGCCATCGACGACTTGCGGCGGCGCCTGAGTGACAAGCAAGTCGACCTGCACGTGTATCAGCGCGCCTACGAGTTCCTGGCCCGCGAAGGGCACAGTCCGGAGTTCGGGGCGCGCGAACTACGGCGGACGGTGGACCGGCTCGTCGTCGGTCCGATCAGCGACATGGTGCTGCAGGACCAATTCCGGGCCGGAGACGCGATCGAGGTGCTCATGGAAGACGACAGGCTGACGATACGCAAGGCGACGCAAACCCCGGTGGGCGCGCCATGAGCCATTCCGCCTACACCGATTGCTTCGTCATCGTCAACGGCCCCGAAGACGGGGCCGAGTTCCCGATCACGCGCGCGCCGTTCCACATCGGCGCCGACCCCGCCTGCACGGTGAACGTGCGTCTGGACCCGGCGGTTCGCGCTCAGCACGCGCTAGTGAGCGTGGTACCGGACGGGTATCGTGTGCGGCGGGCGGACGTGGCGCCGGTATACATCAACGGGAAACGCGCGGGGATGCTGCGGTCGCGCATCGTGCGTCCGGGGCAGTACGTCCAGATCGGCCACACTATCCTGGCCTTGGAGGTTCCGCCCGACGGTCTGGCCAGCCGGTCGCGCGGTATCATCACGGAAACCGACCTGGGCTGGGCGGTGCGGCAGGGGCTGAGGGGGGCGTATCGCCTCGTGCGGGGCGCGATGGGGGCGATCTGGCGGATCTTCGGCCGGCTGCTGGGCAGTTGGCTGGCTATCGCCTGTATCCTGGGGATCCTGTACTTCTTCTGGCCCCGGTTCCACTACTTCGTCAATGGCCTGCTCTGGGGAGTTTACGGGCGCCTGCTCGCCCTTATCCCGCGCGGCTGACCCGAGGCCTAAAAAAAAGTTTTTTTTGCCCCCCTCGCTATCCTCTTTCCCATGGCTCCACCACAATATGTAGTATAGTCCACTCAGAACCACCGCGCCCAACACAACATGTGCCATAACTCGTTGCCTCCCAACGAGAAGGCCGCTCTCTTTTTCTCGCGCTGATGCCCAAAATGGGCCACTTTTTCCTTGACTCAATCGGGTCATAGTGGTAACGTAATGGGAGAAATAGGTGGGAAACTGATATGAAATTGGCAGACAGAGCCTACGTTGGCGCCTTTCCGAGTTCGCTGGACTCAGCCGGTCGAATCACGATGCCGAGCAAGTTCAGAGAGCAGATGAAGCGTCTGGAACACGGGAAGTGGTGGATTGGTCCCGGCCTGAACGGCAATCTCTACCTTTACAACCGCGATCAGTTCGAGGCGATGCTGCAGCGCTCTAAGAGTAGCTATGAGGCGGTTGACCAGGAGACTCACGGTTTCTTCGGTGTGAATTTTGGGCTTACGTACGAGACGCGGGTGGATGGCCAGGGGCGGCTGCTGGTTCCGCCGGCGCTACGTGAGCTGCTGGGGGTGGGGCCCAAGAGCGAAGTCGTGATCTCGGGAGTCCAGATGCGTTTGGAGCTTTGGGAGAAGCAGGCGTGGGATGCCCACGTTCAGCAACTGTGGTCCAGCTTCGGCAAACAAGCGACGGAGCTGAGTGCGAAATATGCGCAGTCGGGGAACGATAGCGAGAAAGGCGGACGGGAAGATGACATTTCAGCGGAGTGAAGCGGGTAAGGTGACAGTGTTGCGCTTTGAGGGCGACATCGACCGGCAGGGCGTGGATCTGCTGCGGGTGGCATTGCTGGCCTGCGTCAAGGAGAAACGCGGGCGGGTCGTCGTGAATCTGAGTGGCGTGCGCGAAGTGAGTATTATGGGTGTTGGCGTGCTGGTGGAACGGCGGCGTCAATTGCGGGCGATCGGCGGCGACATCAAGCTGGTGGGCCTGAGCCTGTTTGTCAAGCGCGTGCTTGAGATGGCCAGCGTCAACGCGTTGTTCAGCATCCACGACACCGAGGCGCAAGCGCTCGAAGGTTTCCGGGAAGCGGCCTAAGCCTCCGCCCGCCGGTTAGGGGGAGGTACCTCAGGTCATGGCCCCGGAACCCACGCTTCCGCCGCAGCCCCCTGTCCACATCCCCGTGCTGCGCGGGCCCGCTATGAAATGGCTCGATGTGCGGCAAGGCGGCACGTATCTCGATTGTACGGCGGGTCTGGGTGGGCATTCGGCCCTTATCGCGCAGGCACTGGCCGGCACCGGCCGGCTGATTGCCCTGGATCGCGACCCCAGCAGCGTTATGCTGGCGCGCGAGTGTCTGTCGCCGTATGAAAACGTCACCGTCATTCACCGCAACTACGGCGAGCTTCAGGATGTCCTGACCGAACTCGAGGTCCCGGGCGTCGACGGCATCTTAATCGACGCCGGCCTTTCCAGTATGCAGTTGGATTCCCCCGAACGGGGTTTTTCGTTTCAGGAGGAAGGCGAACTGGACATGCGCATGAACCGTTCACAAGGGATGACGGCGCAAGAGTATCTCGCCACGGTGGACGAGCGTGAGCTGGCGCGTGTGTTGAGGGCGCACGGTGACGTGGGCCCGGCGCGGCGCATCGCGGCGGCCATCGTGAAGCGGAGCCGTGAGTCGCGTATGCATACGACGAGGGACTTGGCCGAGGCGGTGTCCGAAGCGTTACCGTTTGCGAAACGCACGCCGGATGAAACCCGCACGTGTTTTCAGGCCATAAGAATAGTAGTGAATGAAGAAATTCGCTGGCTGGAGTCGGGCCTGCGCCAAGCGGTGGATGCCCTGAATCCGCGGGGGCGTCTGGTCGTCATCGCTTTCCATGGCGGAGAAGAGGTCGTCGTAAAAAATGTGCTGCGTCAGGCGTCACGCACGCAACGCGACCGCTACCCCGATGGACGTACGCGTTCGGTCACTCCGCCGCGAGTGAAACTGCTGACGCGCAAACCGGTGCAGGCCGACGAAGAGGAATGCCGCGCGAACCCTCGCGCCCGTAGCGCCAAACTGCGCGCGGCGGAACGTCTGGAAGAGGGAGGGACATCCGCATGAGCACGGATACACAGCAGCCAAGCCGTTGGCGCACGCTGTGGGGATGGATTCGCTGGAGCCCGGTGATCTTGATTCCCTTCTCGGCCCTTTTCTTCGACACGTGGCTCAGCACGCAGCGGATCAAGCGGGATTATGTCATCAATGAGTTGAAGACGCAGATCAGGCGCGCCCGGGCGGATTTGGATGATTTGGCGGTGGAAGCGGCCCGGCTGGGCAACATGGAGCGCATCGAGGTGGAGGCGCCGGAAATGGGTCTCCAGCCGCCGGAACCGGACCAGATTCGGCTCGTGTACTACACCCAGCCGGAACCGGAGGAACCGGCGCACTCGCTGGCGACGCTGTCGGGGTCCGGGGCGTATGCGACAGGGGAGGAGTGATCCTGCATGGCCTTCAAGACTCCCTTCGAAGCGTATCACGACGAAGACGTCGACGCGCCGCCAGACGCAATGCAGCGGCGGCGGCTGGGTGTTCTGGGCCTGTTGTTCATCTGTCTATTCGGCTACATCGCCTACGGGCTGGTCCGGGTACACACGCGGCCGGACGAGCGGCTGATCAAAGAGGACAAGCTTCACGAGGCGGTCGGCGTCACGCTGGAACCGCGCGGCGAGATCCGCGACCGGAATGGCAAGCTGCTGGCCATCGACCGGCGCGTCGACTCGCTGTGGGCCATCCCGGGCACGTTCGAGGATCCGTATGCGGCGGCGGCCTATTTTGGCCCGATCTTCGGCGTCGATCAGGATCTGCTGGTGTCGCGCTTGAGCCCGGGGAACACGAACCAGTTCGCCTATATTCGCCGCTGGCTCAGTGACGAGCAGTTCGAACGGTACAAAAAACTCGATCCTAAATGGAAAGCGGGCGTTGCCTTGAAGAAGGAATGGGTCCGCTATTACCCCGAAGGCAGTCTGGCCTCTCACGTGCTAGGCTTCGTCAACGTTTCGGGCCAGGGACGCGCGGGGATAGAACTGGCGTATGACGAGGCTCTGCGCAGCACGCCAGGCACCCGGCGCTCGCGCGTAGACGCGCGGCGGCGCTTGCTGGATTCGCTGACGCTGGAATACATCGAGCCCCAAGGCGCGGACCATGTGTATTTGACGATCGACAAATCGATTCAGCGTTCGCTCGAAAATCGGTTGGACCAAGCGCTGGAGGAGTGTAAGGCCCCGAGCGGGATGGGCATCATTGTGGATCCGTACACGGGGGCGATCCGGGCGCTGGCATGCCGTCCGGCGTTCGACCCCAATGAGTTCCGCAACGTGGACCCGACGGACTACAAGAACCGGGCGCTGGTGGACGTGTTCGAGCCGGGTTCGGTGTTCAAGGTGGTCACGTTCGCGGCGGCGATCGAGCTTGGGCTGATCACACCGGACACGCTGATCGATTGCGAAAACGGATACTTCAATCCGTACGGCCACGGCCTGCGTGACTTCCACAAGTTGGGCGTGGTACCGGTGAGGGAGAGTTTCATAGAGTCGAGCAACATTGCGACGGTGAAAATTGCCGCAATGCTCGGCGAGGAACGGATGGAGAAGTGGATCCGCCGTTTCGGCTTCGGCCGGCGCGCGTGCCAGGATGTCCGCTCGGAGAGCCGTGGCATCTTCCGGCCCCGCAGCCAGTGGTCAAAACTGTCGATGGGCGCCATCCCGATTGGCCAGGAAATCGCGGTGACGATGCCGCAATTGGCCCGGGCGTTTTGCATTCTGGCGAACGGCGGGATGTTTGTTTATCCGTATCTGGTGGAGCAGGTGGTGGATCGCGACGGATCGGTGACGTACCAGCATGAGACGCGGCCGCCCGAGCGGATTCTGTCGGAAGCCACGGCGGCGACGATGCGCGAGATGGCGCACGGGGTCTGTCTGTCTGGCACGGGCACCCGGGCGAGCATCGCCGAGTACCGCACCGGCGGAAAAACGGGCACGGCGCAAATCGCGCGCCCCGACGGCCGCGGGTATTACGCGGACAAGTACACGGCGGTGTTCGCGGGGTTCGCGCCGGTGGGCGCCCCCCGGCTTGTGGGGGTAATCGTGGTGCAGGAGCCGGCGATCCGGCTGCACTACGGCGGATACGTTTGCGGGCCGGTCTTCAAGGACGTGATCCGGGAAGCCCTGATCAGCATGGGGTGTCCGCAGGATCCCGTGACGGAGGAGATTGCCAAGGCGGCGGCGGAAGCGGATGACGCGGACACGGTGGCGGTGGCGGTGGCGGAGCATGGGACGGCGGCGGACGGCGGTGACATGGAAATCCTGGAACCGCTGGAGCCGAACGACATTCTGGAGGGGCTGGCGTTGGTGGGTCTGGGTGAGATCGTGTCCCCGGATGAGCCCCGCCTGGGCGACCTGGCCGGCTTGACCAAGCGCCAGGCGAAGGCCTACCTCGACGTGCTGGGCCTGGGCTGGGATCCGCTGGGCGCTGGGAAGGTCATCTCGCAATATCCACCGGCCGGCACCCCGCTCCGCGAGGTGTCTTCGTGCCGGCTCGTATTCTCGTCTGCTTCGTTGGATGAAACGTATGAAACTCAACGAAATCCCCAACCTGATCAGCTGTAAGGCCCCCCCGCTTTCCGAGACCGCCGTGATGGCGGTCACCGAGGACTCGCGCCGGGCCGTGCCCGGCGCTATCTTTGTGGCGGCTCCCGGCGTGCGCTCGCACGGCGGCGCCTATGCCGAAGCGGCGGTCCGCGCGGGGGCCGTGGCGGTGATTGGCTCGGAAACGGGGCGCACGGAACTGGCCGGTGTCCCCTACGTGCAGGTTGACCACCCGCGCGAAGCGCTGGGCATTCTGGCGCACGCGTTGGCGGGTGAGCCGTCGCGGGGCATGACGGTGGTGGGCATTACGGGGACAAACGGCAAGTCCAGTTCGGTGTTGCTGGCGCAGCAGGTTCTGCAAACCTGCGGCGCGAAGGCGGCGGCGTTCGGCACGCTGGGCTACGACATTGCCGGGGAGATGGTTCCGGCGGTCCACACGACGCCGTTCGGCGAAGACCTGGCCGCGATGTTCGGGCGCGCACGGGACGCGGGAGTGACGCATGTCGTCATGGAAGCGAGTTCCCATGCGCTCGAACAGGAGCGCGTGGCGGGGATTGACTTCGACGTGGCGGCTTTCACAAATCTCACGCAGGATCACCTCGACTATCACACGGACATGGCCAATTACCGCCAGGCCAAGCTGCGGCTTTTCGAGCGCATCGAGGGCGCGGGGCGTTTTACGGTAGTCAACAAAGATGACCCAAGCGCGTCCTACTTCATCGAGGCTTCGCGCGTGCCGTGTCACACGTTCGGCGCCAATGGCGACTGCCGTCCGGAACACGTGCGGACGCGGATCGGGCAGACCCGTTTCACGGCGGTGACCCCGTGGGGCACGTCCGAAGTTCAGATGACGCTGCTGGGTTACCACAACGTGTCGAATGCCCTGTGCGCTATCAGCATCTGCTGCGGTTTGGGACTGTCGCTGGCCGGCGTGGCAGCGGGCATCGCGTCGCTCACGCATGTCCCCGGCCGGTTCGAAGCGGTGAACGCGGGACAGGATTTCCAGGTAATCGTGGACTATGCCCACACGGATGACGGCCTCAAGAACGTGCTGACCGCGGCGCGGGAGGTTTGCGAGGGGCGCGTCATCACGGTGTTCGGATGCGGTGGCGACCGCGACGTGACGAAGCGTCCGAAGATGGGTGCGGTGGCGGCGGAATTGTCGGACTTCGCCATCGTGACGTCGGACAATCCGCGCACGGAAGACCCAAACACCATCATCGCGCAGATCGAGCCGGGGGTGGAGTCGGCGGGGATGGTGCGGAACCGCGACTACCGGGTGATCCCGGACCGCGCCGAGGCCATACACACGGCCATCGGGATGGCGAAGCGCGGCGACTTGGTGTTGTTGGCGGGCAAGGGACACGAGGACTATCAGATCCTCGGCACGGCACGGATACATTTTGACGACCGCGAGGTGGCGCGAGCCGCCCTGGAAGGAATCTAGCGCACGATGGGATGGAGCTACACCGTACAGGAACTGGC
>JAACEL010000215.1 GCA_011682535.1 Nitrospiraceae bacterium
TTGAGTGTTTCACCCGGCTCCGGGATCGGGAGCAACTGATCCACGGGATAATCGGCGCCGTCGATGGACACGGACGCAACCCCTGTGTTGACCCTGCTTGGATTTGTCACATGAATCTGATACGTGCCTTCACGGAACGGACGCACCACCCGGAATTCGGGCCACGTCTTCGGCATGCAGGGATCCACCAGAAACCCGTCGTATTCCGGTCGTAGCCCCAGCATCCAATCCACCACTGCACGGAACATCCAGGATGCGGAACCCGTCATCCAGTGAAATGCCCCTTGCCCGAAGTCGGGACTCTCCGGCCCAGCGCAGTACTGGCTGAAGATGTAGGGTTCCATGCGGAAATGGGGTTGGGGTTTCAGGGCGGGCAGCATGGCCCGGTAGGCGCGGTGCATCTCATCGCCGAATCCGGTCTTGGCCATGGCGACGAGATTGAAAGCACCGGCGTGGGTGAAACAAGCGGCGTTTTCTTTCTTGCCCGGAGGAAACTGGCTGAGCACACCTATCTTCGGGTCATAGTTGGTATAGGCGGGCCAATTCGCCGCCAACCCGTGCTCGTTGAGAAGGTGGGCAAAGACGGCGCGCATGCACGCCTCGGCCCGCTCGGGCGAAGCCGTTTCGGTCAGCACCGCCCAGGTCTGCGCATTCAGGTAGATCCGGCCCTCGTCGCAGGCCTTGCCACCGACCACCTTACCGTCGTCGTCAAAGGCGCGGACGTACCACTCGCCGTCCCACGCCACCGCGTTGATCCGTTCCTTGAGTTCGTCGGCCTGCGTCCGCCATTGCGCCACGTGCGCGGTGTCGCCGATACGCTCCGCAATCCGCGACGCCAGGCGGAACGCGTAGGACAGAAACTGCCCCAGCCACACGCTCTCGCCTTTCCCGTCGGCGCCGACGCCATTCAGCGCATCGTTCCAATCCCCTCGGCCGATCAGCGGGAGGCCCCGAGCGCCGCGGTCCGCGGAAACCCGATTCAACCCCCGCTGTAAGTGCTCATACAAGGTACCCTCGCCTTCGTCAAAGAACGGCAGCGTCACCTCTAAAATATCCCAGTCACCCGTTTCTGCGAGATAGTCGTCCAGCACCAAGGCCAGCCAGACAGGGAGATCGACCTTGTCCGACGCTTCTTCGGGCATCCCCATGCGGTTGCTTGTTGCCGTGGGGGAGCCATCGGCATACTGGAACGACATGGTGCGCAGGATGTTCTCCCGGGCGCGGGATGCATCCAAAGGGATCATTCCGAAGCTGTCCTGTAGACTGTCCCGCATCGAGACCGTCTGGTCGGCATGGAAATACGAAGGGCCGCGGCCGAAGCTGCACGTCATGAAAATCTGGTACTTGTTCCACAGGTTCACCTGTCGATTGAGTTCAGCGTCCGGCGTATCCACTTCGAGGCCGCCGAGGAAATCGTCCCACCAGCCCCGGGTCTCCCCCCATGCCCGTTCCACCGTGGCCGGCTCCCGGTATTTCGCGGGTAAGTCCTGGAAGCCGGCTGCATCGTCCGGGACCATGCCGAGCACCATGTCAAAGGATTCGGAAGCGCCGGGCGCCAACTCCAGATCCCAAACCAGACTGCCGCAGACGTCGTCGCCCTGGAAGGCCTCTTCGCTGCTAAAGGCATCGAACTCGACGGCCACCGGATTGACCAACGTGCGAAACCGCCCCACGAAACGCTCCGTGGCAAGCTCGTGCCCAACGGGCGGCCGCGTCGACGCGAAGAAAGCAGTATACGGCCAAGGCGCGTTTCCGCCTGCCGACGCGCCCCAGCGTTCCATGTTGCCATAGATCGTTCCGTCCCGGAATTTCGCCCTCCGGAAAAGCTTGAAGAAGGGCGCAAACCGCATGTCGTGTTCGACGTCGCCCATCAGCCACTCGGAATACGAGTAGATCCGTAGTTTGCGGGGGCGGTCCGATTCGTTCGAAACCTTCAGGCGCCAGATCTCGCAGGGCTCTTGCTCGCCCTGTTTGTCGGAATGCGGATTCTTGGGAACGAAATATGTCATGCGATGCGCTATGCCCGCGTATGCCGTCTCGATATGGGTGTAGCCAAGTCCAATGACGGCGCGAAAGGAATCGCACTTGCCCACGGGGTGCCCCGTGGCGCTCCAGTATTCCCCCGTTTCCTGGTCGCGGACATAGACAAACCGGCCCGGCATGTCCGACTGTGGAAGGTTCGGATAGCGCCGTGTCAGGCTGTTGAAGCGCTGTTCAAGATACGAACTGAATCCACCGCCCTGAAAGGACGCGAGCGCCAAGTAATCGCCATTCGTAAGGTAGTTCAACCAGGGCGAGGGCAGATCCCGGCGCGTGATGATGTACTCCCGCCCATCCTCGCTGAAATCTCCAAAGGAACTGCTCATACATGTACTCCGTTGCCGCGCGGGCTCAGCATGGCTCCGAAACGTCGAGGTCCGGGGCATCCTGTGGTACCCCGTGCTCGATCAATATGTCGAAGAAGGGTTCGCGCGTATCGGCCAGCAATTGCAGCAAACGCTGTTCCATGGCACGGCGCGTTTCCTCATCGGTGTATGCCAGGTTGTTCATCTCGTAGGGGTCATGTTCCAAGTCAAACAGAACTTGATCCCCTGTTTCGTAAAAAGCATATTTCCACTTCTCCGTGACCAGCCCGCGCCAGTCTCGCATTTGCAGGCTCCAGCGGGGGTTCCCCACCATTTCAAGGAGCACTTCGTCGGGACCTTCCGCTGATTCCCCGCGCACGAGGGGCGACAAGTCCGTCCCCTGGTTGTGCACGGGAATGTCATGGTTGATGAGGCCAAGAGTGGTGGGAAGAAGGTCCACCAGGCTGAACAAGCCCGGGATCGTGCCCTGAGCAGGGGTGCGACCCGGCCAATGAAAGATCGCTGGGATACGAACCGACTCTTCATGCGGCCGATTCTTGCCCCTGGATACCCCGTGACTCCCCATGAAATCACCGTGGTCGGAGAAGTAAACCGTCAAGGTGTCTTCAAAACCGTCCAGGGACGCTATCGTCTCCATGAGGCGGCCCATGTTCCAGTCGAGATTCTCGATCATAGCGTAGTACGTGGCCAAGTCCGCCCGCATTTCCGGGGTGTCGGTGAAGTTTGGCCTGACCTCGAGAGCCTCCGGCTTGAACCGTTCCCACTGTTCCGGCACTTCCAGGGGAAAGTGGGGTGGGTTGATGCTCAACACAAGAAACAGCGGCTCCCCGCGGTCGTAATCCTTAAGGTAGTCAATGACCAGATCCGTCAGGCCATCCGTTTCATAGCCCGGGATCTTCGTGGGGTTTTCGTCCCGGTCCTTGTAGTAGAAGCTTGCGAAATGCTGGTTGATGCATTCCATGCCGCGCCAATCCTGAAAGCCCGCACGATGGCGCTCGGGGGTTCGCATGCTGGCCCCCTTGTACTCGTCCGGATGGTCGCGCACCAGCTCGGGTTTCTGATTGTGCACAATGCCGCAGTGCCATTTCCCAAAGTAGGCCGTGTGATACCCGGCTTCCCGAAGAATGGTAGCCGTGCTCGGCGCCGTCGCCTTATAGGCCTCGAAGAAGCCCGACACTGGACCCGAATGGGCGTGCCGGCCGGAAAAAATTGTGCCCCGCGCCGGCGTACAGATTGGGCAGTTGGCATAGGCCCGTTCAAAACTGGCGCCTTCCCCGGCGAGGCGATCCATGACGGGGGTGCGGATGTTCGGATCCCCCATGTGCGTCATCGCCTGCCCGCGGTGCTCGTCTGACAGAATGTAGATGATGTGGGGCCTTGTGTTAGCCATTACTTCTCCTGGGGGGGCGCGGCCGGAGACTCGCATTAGGGCACGTTTCGGGATGAATGCCAGGGACTGTGTTCCCTCTGCCCGGGGGGCATCCGGTCCGTTTCGTCGCTATTGCGGGCCCGTGAACGGTCAACTCTTGGTCACCCAAATCGGCGAAGCCCATGCCCGGTTGCCGTCGCACTGCCGTACCCGGACGTAGTAGAAATCCGTCTCATCAGGCGCCGCCCCCTCCAGTTCGAATGTCACGTCGGACTGCTGCGGCTCCGGCCGTACAGCATGGAACACGGTGTTATTCCGGATGACTTCCACACATTCAATAGGAGCTGTACCGTGAACCGAGACCGTGAGGCCCGGTCTGCCGACGCAGCGGATCTCCGAACCCATCAGCGCGTCATTCATGCGGAAATCGAGCAGAATGCGTTCTCCCGTCGTCGCGTAGCACCTCCGCATCTTGATCGCTTCAAAGATCGTGGCACGGCTCAGCCCGGCGGCCAAGACACAGGTCAAACCGTCCCGGCGCCAAAGGTCCGGAAAGATGGGCGCTCGGACAGTCCGTCCCGGCGTGCCCGAATGGCTGTCGCCGGCGGCGACAAAGCCCAATCGCCATCCGCGCGCCAGCAGATCTTGAACACTCGTACCATCGTTGGCTTTTGCGTCGCCGTTCTCGTAAGTCCACGACCCGTCGTGCGATTCTGAGCACCCATGTTCCGAGTAGATCTCCACAAGCGGCTGTACCGCGCCACCATCCACCTGGCCATCCAGCAGGAACCGAAGAAGATGCACCGTACCGTGCAGAATGCTGATGCCCCCAGATTCCGCCAGACACTTGAACAGCCCCTCCGGCGTATGCGACTCAAGCGATGCGTGACAATGAATCGGCGCAGTGGAACCCGGGTAGAGTACCGTCCGATCCCCGAAAAAGCGCCGTCCCGAGGACCATTCATAGCCCAACAGGGTCACGAATCGCCCTGGTTCATGGTAACGATCCGCCAGGTCCTGCACATAGGCCCAAGGCGTCATCCCCTCAGGAACCTGCCACATCGTGCGCGGATGAACCGTGCAGAGCCCGGTGTGGTTCCCCACCATGCCGTTGCCCAACTCGAAGTCGTGGTCCGTCAGCGCGCAGAAATCCAAATTGGCCACATCGCGGCCGAAAGGGTAATAGGTTTCTGGAGACCCACAGGCATCCGTCAATTCCGTGTGCCCGTGGATATCTCCCCAGAAATGGCGGTATTCTCCCGTGGGCCGTGCGATGGGATTGCTCTGTCCTTTGATGCCCGATGTGCGTGAATGAACCTCTACCCGTGATATCGGCGCTTGGCCGCGCGGGAGGAAAACCTTGGCGATCGACGTCCCACTCGCAGGCACGTGCCCATTCAGCGGTTTGCCGTCCAACGCGAAGGCAAAGCTCAAACCGCCATCGCTAACGGCGTTTCCGTACCGGTCCACGGGAACCACGCGCACCGGTATCTCATCATCGTGCCCCACTTCAGAAGGACAAACGACATGCAACGCGCTACCCTTCTCTGGCGCGAGCGTTACCTTGGGGCATTGCGCAAGGAGCCAGGGCAGACCGAGCCCTATGTCCTCGAATACAAAAAAAACAAACGTCGTAGCCACCCCCGGAGCCAAGGCCCCAGGTCCCCCCGCGGAACGGTCCCCGTAGACGATGTGCACCTCCCCGCCCGCCTCAAACGTATCCTCAGGGTACACGCGGATAGCAGCGCCTGTGTCGTGGTCATTGGAGGAGCACTCCACTCGTAGAGAAGCGCCTGAACTTATGGTGGCCGTGACATAGCCGCCAGCCTGCGAATCCCCACACTGGGGCGCCTCCCACCCAGCCGGAATCCGGATTTCCACATAGCCGCTGCAATTAGGGCGGTGCTGGCCTATCACGGCCGTTTCCGGGCAGTAGGTGAAGAGCACGCTCAACCGTTGTCCGACAGTGGGACCGTTCGGAAAGACCTCAGCAACCATGGCAGAATTCGAAGGCATCGACTACTCCCCATCGAGTTGGAGAACAACAGAACACAAGCGAATGCAAACGCTTTATATATAGTTTATCAAAGATTCCTGGCATCTGCAAGCCCCCTACCGGAAGAATGCGGTTTCTCGCGCATAAATCTAACATTATTGAAGGTTAAAGGAGGGTCTAAGTGATTCTTGACGTGGAGATTTCTTAGGATCTTACGAAATCTATAACGATTTCGGGATTCGTTCTTCTGTCGGGAATTACGGCCCCATTTCTCCCGCAAGCGATAGCAGCCACAACAGGCGCTACACCTCTACAGGGTTGGAAGTAAGACTTGGGCATAGCGTATCATTTCGACCGAAGGGAGAAATCTTGTACGAGCCCTAAGGCCGTAGCTTCTTCTTGTACAACATCATGTCCTCCTTGGAAGCGTGTAGCCCCTTCTTGTAGAACATCATGACCTCTTCGGATGGCTCGCCGAGAGACTGGAGGTACTTGCCGAGCCTGGAGCGCATCCTACGCGTGATTTTGGCGTGCCGCGGATCAGCAATCACGTTGTGGAGTTCAAGAGGATCTTTGGAAAGATCGTAGAGTTCGTCCTCGTCCTTCAATTCCGGATAGTGAATGTACTTCCAGTCAGGTGTACGTACGGCCTGAATGTGAGGCACGGCTAGCCTTGACCGATCCTGATAGTACTCGACAAAAAACGCCTTGCGCCGAGGGCCCGATCGCCCCTCTAACAGAGGACGAATGCTGTGGCCGTCCGGCTTCAGATCTCCATGATCCGCTATACCTGCCAAGTCCAATAGGGTTGGCGCCAAGTCGATGTTCAGGACTGTCTTTTCTACGACGCGTCCGGGACGCGTCACCCCTGGCCCTTTAATGATAAAGGGGATTCGAAGACATTCTTCGTAAGCCCAACGCTTGTCGTCGACCCGATGTTCGCCAAACATGTGACCGTTATCACCAGCGTAGATAATGTATGTCGAATCAGCCAGCCCCAGGTTGCCGAGGGTTTCAGTAAGGCGTCCGACTCCGTCGTCGACGGCGTTCAGGCAGCGAAAGTACTTGCGCATATATCGGGCATGTTTCTCCGGGGCATCGGAACCCTGAAACCGCATTTGCTTAGCGGCAAGCTTGCGGAACGGCGAGGGTTTGCCTTCAAGTGAGTCTGTCCAACTCCGTGGCAACGGTATGGCCGCATCGGAGTAGGCGTCCTTATGCCGATCGGGCGGTGTGAAGGGGCCGTGGATCGCTTTGTGGGATAGGTAGAGACAGAACGGTGTGTCGTCCGCGACGCCGCGCAGCCAATCCATGGCCTCATCGTTTAACAGGTCCGTCATGTACCCTTTCCGCGGAACCCGCTCCCCGTCGATGTTGAAAACGGGGTCATTGAACTGGCCCTGTCCCGCAAAGCTGACCCATCGATCAAAACCGGGCTGCGGATCGGCCGACAGTCCCATGTGCCACTTGCCGATAAAGGCCGTCTTGTATCCTGCGCCCTGCAGGGAGGTGGCAAAGGTCGGTTGCTCTGGAAAAGGCATGTGGTTGTTCAATACCCCATGGCGCCGAGAATACATGCCGGTGAGAAAACTCGCCCGGCTGGGGGAACACAGGGAAGTCGTACAGAAGGCATTTGAGAACCGCAATCCTTCCGCCGCCAACCGGTCAATGTGCGGCGTCTTCAAGAAGGGGTGGCCCGCGCAGCCCAACGCGTCGTATCGCTGCTCGTCAACAAGGATGAAAACGAAATTGGGACGGGCCACATGTCTTTCGGCCGTAGCAGGACGGGCCTGAGACAAGGCGATTCCCGTACCCAGCGCACCAAGTCTAAGAAGCGCTTCTCGGCGCGACAAAGGTTTCACGGAACTCATGAATCGCATCTCCTTCTTGTGTTAGCGCTCTAGATCTTGGGTTCTGTGCCCATATTCACTATCCGGACAGCCATTGGCATGTGAGTATTTCCCGGTCATTATCTGGCCACGGTAAGGCGCACATATTGGGCATGAAGAAAAAGCATGATCAAAAACAATCCCATCTTCAGCAAGAGCATCAAGATGCGGTGTTTGGATAACGCTATTGCCATCGCAGCCCACAGCGCTGTAGCGCTGCTGGTCGCTGAAAATGAAAACAATGTTTGGGTGATTCATGCTGTTGCCCTTCTCTAGTGCTAACGATGAGGCCCAGACGCGCTGTCAAGCGTCGCCTGCAATGCTTTGCTATGCTCTCTTCTTGCTCGTTGCGGTCACATGCAGTTCAAACATCTCATCCGCCAGATCGGAGATCCTGTTCACATGGTGCCCCGTGCCATTTCAGCAAGCG
>JAACEL010000216.1 GCA_011682535.1 Nitrospiraceae bacterium
GCCCGCGACCTGGGGTTGGAGGGATATACCGGCGTCAAGAAACAGGATCTGATCTTCAAGGTTCTACAAGGCAGCATCGAAAAGGCCGGCTCCATTTACGGTGGGGGCACCCTCGAAATCCTCCCGGATGGATTCGGATTCTTGCGGTCGGGCGACTACTCGTATCTGCCCGGCCCTGACGACATTTACGTGTCGCCATCGCAGATCCGCAAGTTTGCCCTGCGCACCGGCGACAACATCCAGGGCCACGTCCGCCCGCCCAAGGAAGGCGAGCGCTACTTCGCGCTGCTGAAAGTGGAAGCCGTCAACCAGGAATCGCCGGAAATCGCTCGCGAGCGCATCGTGTTCGAGAGCCTGACCCCCATCCACCCGGACGAGCGTTTTACCCTCGAAACCACGCAGGAGGAGATCGCACCGCGCGTGATGGACCTCATCTCCCCCATCGGCAAGGGCCAGCGCGGCCTGATCGTCGCGGCCCCGTTTACCGGCAAGACCGTGCTGCTCCAGGAAATTGCCAACAGCATCTCCACGAACCACAAAGACGTCACCGTCATCGTGTTGCTCATCGGCGAACGTCCGGAAGAAGTCACCGACATGTCGCGCTCCGTCGAGGGCGAGGTCATCGCCTCCACGTTCGACGAGCCCGCCGAGCGCCACGTCCAGGTCGCCGAGATGTGCCTCAACAAGGCCCGCCGCCTGGTCGAGCACAAGCGCGACGTGGTGCTGCTGGTTGACTCGATTACCCGCCTGGCGCGTGCCTACAACGAAATCGTGCCGCCCAGCGGCAAGGTGCTCTCCGGCGGTGTCGACGCCAACGCGCTCCAGCGTCCCAAACGCTTCTTCGGCGCCGCGCGCAACATCGAGGAAGGCGGCAGCCTCACCATCCTGGCAACGGCCCTCGTCGAGACGGGCAGCCGAATGGACGACGTGATCTTCGAAGAGTTCAAGGGCACCGGTAACATGGAGATCCACCTCGACCGGCGCTTGATGGAAAAGCGCGTCTTCCCCGCCATCGAAGTCCACAAGTCACGCACGCGTAAAGAAGAGCTGCTACTCTCCAAAGAAGACCTCCAGCGCACGTGGCTGTTGCTGCGCGTCTTGAGTCCGCTCGACGCCACCGAGGCCACCGAACTCCTCATCAACAAACTCAAGAAGACGAAGAACAATCAGGAGTTCCTCTCCATGATGCAGAAGATGTAGGCGGTTCTTCGTTCCTATACGTCAAACGGCCCCGTTTCCTCGACAGGAAAGCGGGGCCGTTGTGTATGGGTTGGGGCTGGCGTCAGTGCGTGTCGGTAGCCGATCGAGGGAGACTGGCTTTTCCCGTGGCGCGCAGGTTGAACAGGCCCGCCACGTAACGGCGCGACCACTCGCGCAGGTCGTCGATGATCGTGTACAGCAGCGGCACGATGATCAGGGTGAGCACGGTGCCGGTGATCAGACCGCCGATCAACGCGCGCCCTAGACTCACGAACGAGATCGATGTGCCCGCCTTGGGTGTCAACGCCAATGGCACGCAACCTAGAACCGTAGTCAGCGCGGTCATCATCACGGGACGGAACCGGTCGCGGCCCGCCTGCAACACGGCGCTGAGCCGGTCGCGGCCTTCGTTGCGCAGGAAATTGATGTGGTCGACGATCACGATGCCGTTGTTGACCACCACGCCCACCATCAGAATGCAGCCGATCATCCCGATCGTGTCCAGCGGCGTGCCCGTCAAATAGAGCGCCCAGTAGGCGCCAATGAAGGCGAGCAGCACCGACATCATGATCGAAACCGGCAGCAGCAGCGACTCGAACAAGGCGCTCATCACGATGTAGATCAAGATGATGCCCAGGAACAGCGACGTCCAGAAGTTGTCCATGCTCTTGGCGATCTCGCGGAAGTTGTCACCGAGATCGATCGAGTATCCGAGGGGGAGTTCGAACGAGGCGATGACGCGGTCGAGATCGCGCCGCACGGCGCTGAGGTCTTTCGAGGTGGTGCGCGCGCTTACCGTCACCACGTTCTTCCCATCGACCCGGTGGATGGTGGATGGACTCGCCGCCCGGGCGTATTCGACGAGTTGGTTCAGCGGGACCAGACTGCCGTTGAGGCCGAGCACGGCGACGTTGTCGAGGTTGTCACGGCTCTTGCGGTTCTCTTCCTGGAACTGTGCCCACATCGGGAACTCACGGCCCGCCTGCTTGAAGTAGGGCAGGCGGTTGCCGCGTAGGGCCATATCCACCGTGCGCGCGATGACGGCCGGGCTGATTCCCGCCTGCTGCGCCCGCTCTTCGTCGATCGCCAACTGCACTTCTTGCCGCGGGCGCTGCGTGCTGAGTTCGGGGTCGCTCAGCGATGGGATCGTCTTCATTCGGCGCCGGAATTCCTCGGCGATCTCCGCCAGCCGCATCGCGTCGCCGCCCCGCAACCGCACCGCCACCGTCTGCGCCTTCTCCTGATCCTGTCCGCTCTCAGGGACGTACAGATCAAGCTCCACACCGGGCAACAGCTTGGGCAGTTTCTCGGACAGAATGCTGAAGGCCTGTTCGGTGGAATACTTCGGCTCGGTGCGTGGCGGGTAATCGTCCGGCTCCATCAAGTAGATTTCCATCTCGCCGCCCGTGACCCCATACCACGTGAAGACGCTCTTGATGTCGAGGTCCTCACCCGCACGGCCGATCGCATCCTTGATCTGGTCGAACGTCTCGCCCGCCTGCTTGATGTCTATGTTCTGATCCAGCTCGACCCCAAGGTTGATCTGGCGCAGGTCGAGCGTGGGCATCTGGCGCACGCCCACGTATTTCCAGGGCAACAGATAGGTCAATATCAAAACTAGACACAGCAGCACCATCGTTGCCAGACGCCGGTGCATCACCATTTCGAGGCAGCGGCCGTAGGCCAGCGTCACCCAGGTGAACGGATGCACCCGTAGCAGCTTGCCCCACCGCGAACGCGGCTCAGGCGGCGGGCGATCCCAGCCGCGAGAAACCTTGAAGCGAACCCAGATTTTGTAGAGGAATAAATGATGGCGTTCCTTGAGGTAGCTGGTGGCCAGCGGGATCAAGGTCAGCGCGACCAGCAGGCTGGCGGCGAGAGCCGTGCCCAATGGAATCGCAAACTGCTTCATCTGAACGGCCAATTCGCCATCGTCCATGTAGATCACGGGGATGAAGACCACCATCGTTGTCAGCGTCGATGCGACAATGGCCGTCCCGACTTCGCTGGCGCCGCGCCGCGCGCCTTCCATCGGCGCCGCGCCCATCTGGTAGTACCGGTAGATGTTTTCCAGCACGACGATCGCATTGTCGACCAGCATCCCTACCGCGACGATCAAAGAGATCATCGTCACCACGTTCAGCGACATCCCGAGGAAGTACATCACCGCGACGGCGGTCACCAGCGACAGCGGGATCGCCAGGGCGACGATGAGCGTGTGGCGCACGCGCAACAGAAACAGGAACAACACGGTGAAGGCCAGAAGGCCGCCGAGCTTTCCGGCCTTGATCAAGCCATTGAGCGCGGTGAGGATCAACTCCGATTGATCGAAGAACAGATACTCTTCCATGCCTTCGAAGCGCGGGTCTTTCTTCAACCGCGCGATCTCGGCATGCACCGCCTGGCACGTGGCCACGGTGTTCGCCTCCGACTCCTTCCGTATCAGCAAGAAACCGCCGCCCTCGCCGTCGATGTCGTAGTACTGCTCCATCTCGCGCTTACGGAAGCCGACGTTGGCCACGTCCTTCAAGCGCAGACCACTCGCCGATATCACCAACTGCGCGATGTCCTCCGTGCGCGTAAACTCGTTCGTCACACGCACGTAGTACTTGCGCGAACCGTCCTCCATCTTGCCAACGGAGAAATTGAGATTCGCCGCGCTGAGTCGCTCGACCACGTCGTACAACGACACGCCGTGGTTGCGCAGGCGGTCTTGGTCGAACTCCACCAGCACCAGGGGCTCGTTGATACTCGTGTGGAGCTGCACCTCGGCCACACCGTCGAGCCGTTCGATGCGCGGTTTGATCACGGTTCGAATCAGATGGACGAACTGCTCTTCGTCGCCGCCGCGGTGTAACAGAAAGCCCATCACCGGCAGCGTGTTCGAGTTGTGCTTGAAGAGCATGATCCGCTCGACCTCGTCCGGCAGCACGAGTTTCAAGCGTTCGATCCGATCGCGGACCTCGGCCGCGGCCGAAGACATGTCAGTGCCGTTGTTAAACAGCATCACCACGCGGCATCCGCTGTCATCCGAACGGGTGACAATCCGTTTGAGATCGGGGATCGTGCGGAACTCGCCTTCCGTGGGAATGGCGATTTCCTTCTCGACCTGTTCGGGCGTGGCGCCGGGATACGGCACGTAGCACACGATGTACGGAAAGTCGATATCGGGCAGAAACTTCAAGGGCATCTTGACCCACGCGATGACCCCGAAGCACACCACGCTTGCGGCCACCATCAGGATCATGATGGGGTGCCGCAGTGCGAAAGCGGGTAACGAAAACTTCACGACTCGGCCTTCCGCGGTTTGTCGCGACCGCCGAACACGTAGTAGACCATCGGGATGATCAGCAGCGTGAGGATTGTCGCCGATGACAGGCCCGCCATGACGGTGAGCGCAAGTGGCTGGCGCATCTCGGCGCCGGCCCCTGTCCAGACCGCCATCGGGATCAGGCCCAGCACCGTTGTCACCGTCGTCATCAACACCGGGCGCAGGCGCACTTGCCCGGCCTGGATGATGGCTTCGCGCTTGGTCATGCCGCGACCGCGAAGTTGGTTGATGTAGTCGACGATCACGATGCCGTCGTTCACCACGATGCCAGCCAGGATAATGCCGCCGATGAACACCACGATGCTCAGACTGATCGACTGCCACGCCAGCACGTAGACCACGCCAATGAACGCCAGCGGTACGGTGGCCATCACCAGCGCGGGATGAATGAGCGACTCGAACTGGCAGGCCATCACCACGTATACCAGGAAGATGGCCAGCAACAAGGCGAACTGGAGACTCTTGTAGGAGGTCTGGAGTTCGCGATTCTGTCCGCCGGGCACAAAACTGTATTCTTCCGGTTTCTCCACCGTCGCGAGGCGCCGGTCGATCTCATTGGCCACCGCACCCAGATCCAACCCTTCGACGTTCGCGCGTACCAACACCACCTGCCGCTGGTCGACGCGGCGGATCTCGCTCGGGCCATCTTTAATCGTAATCGTCGCCACCGAGTCCAGCGAAACAGGCGGCGTCCCGTCGACCACGGAAACCGCTCGCAGGTCGTCAAGACTGCTGAGGCGTTCCTGGTTCGCGCGCACGCGAATGTCGATCTTCTCCCCCATCCGGCTGAAACGCGTGGCAACGTTGCCTTGGACCTCGGCACGCAACCGCTGGGCGACCTGTAGCGCCGACAACCCCTTCGCGGCGAGCAGGTCGCGGTCCAGCTCGATGATCACTTCAGGGTAGCCCTTCTTCACACTCAGCTCGGCGTCTTTCAGCCCGGGTGTGCCGCGCAACGCTTCGATAACCCGGTACCCCACGAGTTTCAATTGCTCCAGGTCGTCGCCTCGGATCTGCAACTCGATCGCCGTCTTGAAGCTGAACAGCGTCGGCAGCGTGAACGTGTTCTGGTCCGAAGAAACCCGCTGAATCTCGCGGCGCAGTTCTTCGATAATAACTTCCTGATGGCGCGCGTTTTCGTCGGGGTTTTTGAGCAGCACGTTGAACTGCGCCACGTTCTCGCCGCGCTCGCCGCCCGCCTTGGTCTTTTCCTGGCCGATCTCCACGGCGACGGTGTCCACCTCCGGCCGTGCCGTGATGATATCCTCGATCCGCTGCGCCAATTTAGCCGTCTCCTCGATCCGTGTACCCGGCGGCGCTTCCATCCGAATACCGAACTCGCCCTGCTTCAGCGGCGGGATCAGTTCACGCCCCAATTGCGTCGCCACGTATCCGGAGTGAACGGCCAGCGCGGCCGTGGCGATGAGAAACAGCGGGCTGAATTGAAGCGCCACGCGTAGCGTGGCGCCATAGACGCGACGCGTCACCTGGAGTCCCGCATCGAACAACGTAAGGGGAAGCCACAGCAAGATCCGCAGAATCGTGCGCACGACCAGGAAGATCGCCATCAAGACCAGCGACACCAAGAACAGGATCGTCACGAAGATAGCCGCCAGAATTTTCAGCGCCACTTGCAGCACGAATACCAGCGCCACGAACGGCAGGAACACAACGCGCGTGATGCACGAGAGCAGGTTCATCGCCAGCTTCTTGTCTTGCCGGTTGCGGAAGGTGGCCACGGTGGGGCCGAACATGTCGGCCGCGGTCTCTTTCAGCCATCGCCAGCCGTAGTGAAACCCGCGCGGGAAGATGCCCGCCACGGCGCCGATCAGGCCGCGCTTCGAACGCCCTTCACGATAGGCGCGCAACGCCCAGATCACGTCTTCTCCCCCCCTAAACACCGCGCGCTCGCGCGATACCATCATCGGATTGAGATACAACGCCACAAGCAGCGACGCCAGCAGCGAGAAAGTCACCGTCAGGGCGAGGTCGCCGAAGATCTGCCCGGCGATACCCTCGACGAACGTGATTGGGAAGAACACCGCCACCGTGGTCAGTGTCGACGAGGTTACGGCGCCGCCCACCTCCCGCGTGCCGCGTTCGGCAGCGTCTTTGATATTGTCACCCTCCTCGCGACAGCGGAAGATACTTTCGAGAACGACAATGGAGTTGTCCACGAGCATGCCGACGCCGAGGGCCAGTCCACCGAGCGACATAATGTTGATCGAGATGCCGCGCATGAACATGGGCGTGAACGCCGTAATGAGCGAAATGGGAATCGCGATGCCGATGACGGCCGTGCTCTTCACGTCGCGCAGGAACAGGAACAATACCAGCAGCGCCAAAATACCGCCGCCGATCGTGGCCGCCTTCACCTCGCGAATCGACTCGACAATGAAGCGGGACTGATCGCTGATCAGACTGAACTCGGCGGTGCGGGGCAAGTGCGAGCGGATAGTGCGGGCCAACCGGCTCTGGCCACGCTCCATGGCCAACGGGTTTTCTTCCTTCTTCTCATCCTGCGCCGCCACCTCTCCCTCGGCCTTCTCGGCGCCACGTTTGGCCACCAGGGCCATCGCACGCTCGACCCAAGTCGGGTCGCGTTTGAAACCAAGGGTGTCCTTCAACTTGTTGCACACCTGCACGGTGTTCGCGTCGCCGTCCTTGAAGATATCCATCGCCACGGCTTCGACGCCGTTGATCTTGACGATGGTTTCGCGCTCCTTCTTGCCCAGGAACACCTGCGCCACGTCCGCCAGCCGGATCTGCTGGCCATTGGGCGCACCGATGATGCTTTTTCCGATCTCGGCAATGTCCTGAAACTCATTCAACGTGCGCACGAGGTACTCCGTCTTACCCTCGCGCAGACGCCCGCCGGACAGGTTGATGTTCTGCTGTGCCAGACTCGATTCCACCGCTTGGAACGACAACCCCACGTTCTTAAGCAGCCCGGCGTCCACCAGCACCTGGATCTCTTCCTTGCGTCCGCCCTTGATAAGCACCTGCGCGATGCCCGTTTCCGCTTCGAGGTCGCTCTTGATGTGACGCTCCGCCGCTTCGCGGATCGCCGTCAACTCATTCTGTTGCAGCTCCGTGCGTTTCACCGGGTCGGCCACCTCGGAGAAATCCTGCCCGCGGATCGCGACGCGCATCACCGGATCGAGCGTCGGATCGTAGCGAAGGATCACCGGCTTCTCGGTGACTTCCTTGGGCGGGTCGAACAGATCCAGGCGATCGCGCACTTCCTGGAGCGCATTGTTCATATCCGTGCCCCAGGTGAATTCGAGCACGATCTCCGACGTACCCGGCGAGGAGATGCTGCTGATCTCCACCATTCCGCCGACGATGCTCAGCGTCTCTTCAAGCGGACGCGTCACCAGCTTCTCCACATCCTCGGGCGCCGCCCCTTCATACTCCGTGCGCACCGTCAACGTCGGATACGAGATATCCGGCATCAGGTTGATGGGAAGCTGGCGGTAAGACTTCCACCCG
>JAACEL010000646.1 GCA_011682535.1 Nitrospiraceae bacterium
GCAACGCCGTCGAACCCCGCCCATAGGCTATGTCGCAGTCAAAGAGTCTCAAGAAGCCTCGAGTCCAGCCCCCACTCGGCCTCTTCCAGTACCGGGGGCATCTCCACCGGCGGCGACGTCCCTTCGATGAACGCTTCGCGGAACGAGCCGCCTGCCAGTCCTGTGTTCCGATCCACAGTATACCACTCAATCCCTTCAGGTTCTTCGAACTGGCGCACGGGAAGGCCCTCATGCGCCTTCACCATGAAATCGGTCCAGATCGGACACGCCAGCCGGCCGCCGGTAAAGGCCCGGCCCTTGCCCAACGGCCGGTAGTCCTCGTAGCCTATCCAGACGACGCACGTGAAATCGGGGGTGAACCCGCAGAACCACACGTCGCGGCTCTCGTTGGTTGTGCCGGTCTTACCGGCGCGCGGGCGCTCCAGCGCGCGCGAGCGCGCCCCAGTGCCGAACTCGGCCACGCCCTGCAGCAAGTAGGTCATCACGTACGCCACGTTCGGACGCATCACCGGTTCGTGGTCGTCGGGACTGTCCGGACGATACGACGCCAGCGTGATCCCATCGCGGTTCTTGATCTCCGTCAACATCAAGGGGTCGTAGCGGATCCCCAGGTTGGCGAACGTCGAATACGCCGTGCAGTGGTCGAGCACCGTCACCACCGGCGTGCCCAGCGCGATGGTCAGTCCCACTGCGCTGTCGATCGGCGTGCGGATGCCGGCGCGCTCGAGGTAGGAGCGGACCACCTGCATCGTCAGCCGCTCGACGAGCTTGATCGACACCATGTTGATGGACTTTTGCAACGCCACCCGCAACGATACCGGCCCCAGGAACTCCGAAGTGAAGTTCTTCGGGCGCCACACGTTGCCCCACGCGTCGATGCGCTCGAACGGTTCGTCGATCTCGATGGTCGATGGTGTCAAGCCGTTTGCAATCGCGGCCGCCCATACGAACGGCTTCACGCTCGATCCCGGCGGACGCTTCGCCTGGGTAGCGCAGTTGAACTTCTTTTTGTCGAAATCGCGCCCGCCGACCATCGCCCGCACGTAACCCTTGTACCCCGGGCGGTTGTCGATGCACACCAGCGCGCCCGTCACCGGCACGAATTCGTCTTCTTTGCCCGCTTTGGTCAGCGATTTCAGCTTGTCGGCGTCGAACTTGTCCAGTGCGGACAGCAGCGCGTCCTCCGCCGCCTCCTGCAGGCGCATGTCGAGTGTTGTGTGAATTTCCAAGCCTTCGTCGTACAGACGCCCCAGTTCGCTTTGATTCAGGATGAAGCTGCGAATCTCCTCTACGAAATACGGCGCCTTGTACTTGTTCGGCGCCCACACCCCCTTGCCCTCCGCCTTCAACACCTCGCGCTCTTCAGGCGTAACCACCGACTCCTCCAACGACTCCGCCGTGGCCGAGTCGAAATCCTCCTGAGAGATGAATCCGTAGTCCAACATCTGCTTCAGCACGACATTGCGGTACTTCACCGCGCGATCCGGGTGGCGGAAAGGCTGGTTGCGATTGGGGGCGCGTGTCAACCCGGCCAGCATTGCTCCTTCGCTTAGCGTGAGATCCCACACGTCTTTCGAGAAATACTGACGGCTGGCCGCCTGCACGCCATTCGCGCTCACGCCCAGGAACAACTGATTCAGATACAACTCAAGGATCTCGTCCTTCGTAAAATCCCGCTCCACCTGAAACGCGATGATCGCCTCGCGGATCTTGCGCGCCCAACGGCGTTCCGTGCCCACGCCCAAAGGCTCGATATTGCGCACCACCTGCTGCGTGATGGTGCTGGCGCCCCGAAGTCGATGGCCCTGTGCCGCCAGGTAGAACGCGCTTACGATCGACTCCAGACGTACTCCCCGATGCTCATAGAAGCGCTTGTCTTCCGCCGCCATGAATGCCTTCTGCACGTGCAACGGGATTTGGTTCAGATTCACGAGTTCGCGCTGCTCGATCGCAAATTCGCCCAGGAGTTGCCCATCCGCCGAGAATACCTTGCTCCCTACCTTTGGCCGGAACGCTTCCAAGGCCTGAATCGTTGTTTTCGCGTCGTCCAACACCCATACAAACGCCCCCAACGCCCCGCCCCAACACGCCGCCACAACCAGCATGGCCACCAGAAACAGTCCACCGCAACCGCGGCGGCGGCCCAATTCCTCCACACTCGTCGATTCTGCTGAGCGTCTGTCCGTTTCTTGCTTCGACATGCCCTAAGCCTATCACTCCGTGCAGCACGGCTTCCAGAACGGCGTCCGCACACCGCGCGCAACCACTGCAAAAGCCGCTCTTCGATCAATAGGCCTTATTCCGCCGGAGTTCCATCCATGCAGCGTCTCCCACCCTGATCGCTAGAGCAGTTTAAGTAATTCTGTGGCCGCAGTTGCGCCAGCGAGGATAAGGCTGAGAAGGAGGAAAAACGCCGCCATAGCGGTGCTATGGCAAGGTTTCGTGACGCAGTCAGCCGATGCCACAGCAAGCAGATGTGGCTACAGAATTACTTAAACTGC
>JAACEL010000217.1 GCA_011682535.1 Nitrospiraceae bacterium
CGAAATGACACATTATGCCCAAGTTTTACTTCCACCCCAGGCCCTTTCGCGGGAATGACGGTATAGCCGGCGGGAAAAGCAAGACACTTGCGCCACCGACAAAAGTTGGGTGGCTTGCTAAGTTTCCTTGCCGAGGCTTTACCTTCGGTCGCCGTTACCGCCAGTTTCTCCCACCCTCTGCGGTCACGCTCCGCCAACGTAAACCCCAGTTTTGGTGATTGCTTCCCTGAGAATTCCATGCGGAATCCTCACGTATCCGGTGTACCTCGAGTGCGTCACAATACGCCGCCCGGCGCTCGGGACTTCATGGTGATGCTTGATCGCCTGTTTGCCAGTCGGGCAAACTGAGGGAGTTCTGAGTCTGGATTGCGGCGCTATGCGCCGCAGTCCGGGGGGATGACCCAACCTGATTTCGGACGTGTGCGGACGTCTCGGTAACGGCAAATAATCGCTTGTCCGGGAAAGGAAGCAAAGTATGAGGAAATCCGCACATGGTTTTCGCCGCCGCAGGTTGCCCTGGCCGCCTTGCAGCCATTCGAGGTCAAGGTGTTTGCGACGAGCCGCCGGTGGGAAACGCAGCGTTTGGAAGGAAGAAACTATGTTGAGTAGTTGGACTATTATCGTGAAGGGTGTCTTGGTGATTTCGCTGGTTCTTGGCCTGTGCATACCGGCGGCCGGTGAGGACGATTCATGGCGTCTGCCGATGGCGGAGAAGGAGAAGCGCATCGAGGAGAATATCCGCGCGCGGCACGACATCCTGGGGCTGTACCCGTCGCAGGTGATCGTGCCGTTGGACGGTTCGCCGGTCGATGGCACGACGCTGGGTGACGGCAACACCGTTCATTCGGTGGCATGGACGTCGAACTATCTCGCTGGCGCGTCCTATCGTTACGCCGTGTTGAAGCGCAGCGGGGCGCCGGAGGCGGAGGTGGCGGCGGCCAAGGCGCGTGCGGACGTATTGTTTGAGGCCGTGTACCGCTGCCAACTCGTAACCGGCGTCAAGGGCTTTCTCGCGCGGGGCTACGCCATTGGACACGGTGAGACGTATGAGGAGCGGTGGGAAGGGAGCAAACGCAACGATTGGCATCAGGGGGTGGGCGAATACAGCAACCTGCGCTGGGTGGGAGACCCGAGCCACCACATCTACTCCGCTTGCGCGCATGCGCTCTGCCAGTACTACGATTTCGCCGCCGAGGGTTCCATGAAGGAGCGCTGCCGCGAGGCTATGAGCGCCCTCGTCAGCTACTGGGTCGACGAGGACTTCCTCATTCACCGCTACGACCGCAATCGTCCGGGCTATTCCATTCTTGGCATCATCGACGGCAAGACGCTCGACACCCGCGTGATGATGGCCATCGCGGGGGCCAAGGAAGCCTACCACGTCACGGGTGAGGAGAAATTCGACGCGGCTTACCGCAAACTGACCAAACAGTTCGGCGTGCGCGGGCTCCAGACGTTCATCTGCGAAAAAGACTTCGACGACGGTGAGCACGTGTTTGGCCACCTGGAGAACTTGTTCCGGATTGAGGACGACCCGGAGTTGCTCGCGGGGTATCGCGTTGTGGCCGACGCCCTTTGGGCTCAGTTCGACGACACCGCCCAGAGTCTGTTCACCTACATCTACCTGGGGTTCACGCCCGACGCGCCCAACCGCGATGCGCTGCTGCGCGACGCGACGTTCCGTCTGCGGACTTGGCCGACGGATATGACGTTGCGGCCCACCATGAACAGCCTGCGCAAGGACTTGCAGCACCCGTACCCCACCTACCTCTGCGCCTGGGACAACGAGTATATCTGGAAAGGCCATCTCCTGCGTCTGGACGGGTGGACAAGCCGGACGGTGATCCAGGTGGCCGTACCCGCCGAGGATCCGATGGTCTTGTACGCCATCGACGAGATCGGCGATCTGTATCAATCGCGCGACGGCGCTGCCACGGCTGCCGGCTGGCGTCCGATCGATCAAGGCTTGCGTACGCCGGTGCGGGCCATCGACGCCGGGCACAAGATCCGGATGGTGTTCGCTGCGTGCGACGACGGCTTCTACATCAGCCGCTCCGGCGGGTATCGCTGGGAGCGCATGGGGGTGCCTGAGGACGGTGGCAGGCCGCGCAGCATCCAGGTGGATATCGAAAACCCCTACGTGATCTACGCGGCCACCGACGCGGGCCTCTACCGGAGTTCCGATTTCGGTGAAGACTATCTCGGGAAAACCTGGGAGACGCTCTCGGATGGCCTGCCAACGGTGGGGGCACGCAGCTTCCATGTGGCGACGGGGAGCAGCGGGCGAATCTACGCCGTCGTGGACGCAGCAGTGTTCACCCGTTCCCTTGAGGACGACGCACGCTGGGAGCGCGGGGGGAATCTGGGATACCGCGATGTGACCACGCCTTTCTCCTGGCTGGCCATCGACCCGGCGGATTCCACGCGCGCGATGGCGGGTGTGTGGACGAAGTTCTGGGGAGGGCGTTCCCTCCTCCGGCACACGAACGACGGGGGACGCCACTGGAGTCACGACACCGGGAAGTGGTGGATGGAGGAGGTCTCCTACGAGGAACAGCAGGCCATGATCGACGCCCTGCTGCCGGAGCGCCTCGAGCGGCTGGTCATCTGCCCCGCCGCACCCGATCGGCTACTGTCGCCCGGTGGGGCGCGCGGCGTGCTGATCAGCACCGATGAAGGCCGTTCGTGGACGGGAAGCACGGCGGGGATGGCAATCCCCGTGGCCCATTCGGTGATGGCGCCGTCCAACACAGACTGGCTGTTCGCGGGGACGCCGGCGGGGCTGGTTGTGTCGAAGGATGGGGGCACGACCTGGGAAGACGGGCGCCTGTGCCTTCAGTTCATCAAGAACACGCGCCGGGAGCTGGGGGGTGCGGCGTATATCGACGCCTACTGGCGGGCTCGCTACTATGGGTTTATCGACGAGGCGGGGGCCAAACGGCCCTATGCCGGCACATGAGGGAGCCAGGCGCTTGACTATGCTTCGTTTCGTGTTCCCCCAAAGGGGCGGCCTGTTCAGTCGGCGCCGATGCCCGGGGGTGAGACGGTGTGCGGCCCACCCACCCCCGAACATGACACCGATGTCATGCGTGGAGCATAGCACGAGACCCAGCGCCGGTCAAGTGCCATGTGGGCCCTTAAGGGATTGGAAGGGGGAGCGGCCAGCCGCGGTGTCATCGATGACACCGCGGCTTGAAAGAAGTTCGGCGTCACCCTATACTATCCGCTGACGGGATCGGCACGCGGGTGCGTGGACGAAAGGACAGCATGGACGTATCGAAGGACAGCAGACGGGCCAAGGCGCCCATCGCTACCGTGACCATTCATGACGTGGCGCGTGTGGCGGGCGTTTCGGCCAAGACCGTCAGCCGCGTGATCAACCAGGAAAACCCCGTTGCCGCGGCGACGCGCGCCCGAGTGGAGAAGGTCATCCGCGAACTGGCATATCACCCGCACATGGGCGCGCGCAGTCTTCGTTCAAACCGTCGTGATTGTATTGGCGTGACCTTAAGCGCGCCCCTCGACATAGTGCCCATCAGCGAAGGGCTTCTGAGCAGTCTGTTTTCTCAGCTCTACCGCTTGTTTGGCGCGAAGGGCCACTCGGTCTCGTTCGACTTCAACCCGGGGGTCGGTGAGTTGGGCGCCGATTACGCGCGGGGGCTATGGAACAAGCGCTATGGCGGGCTGGTGGTTTTGGGGCCCTTGGCGGCGCACGACCCGATCATCCATAGGGTTCACGAGTCCGGCCACCCCTACGTGACCACGAGCCGGACCGCGTCGCTTCCCGAGTGCTGCAGCGCCACGGTGGACCTGGACGAGGCCGCCTATCTTAGCACGCGGTATCTACTGAACCGGGGGCATCGGCGCATCGCCTTGCTCAGTTCGTTTGCGGGGTACGAAGCGGGCGACGAACGCATCCGGGGCTATACGCGTGCTTTGTTGGAAGCAGGCATCGAGTTCGACGACCGCCTCGTCAAGGGCGGCAGCTTTGCTTCCCACCAGACCGCGGCCCTCGTGCATCGTCTGCTGATGGACCCGGAGGTGACGGCGCTGGTGGAGAGCAGTGCGGGCGAGGATGCCGACAGCGTGCGCGATGGGGCGCAACGGGCCGGCCGGGTTCCGGGGGGGAACGTCGACGTGGTCTGTTGGACGTATACCCCCAACGCCACGGTGATGGCCGAGGCCTGCGCGCACGTGTGGATTCCCATTCGCGAGGTGCTCAGTGAAGGGCTGGAGATCCTGTCGGCGTGGTTCGACGGCGAGCGCGAGGGGCCGTTCAGCGTGCAGTATCGCCCCACCTTGTATGAAACAACCGATATCAAGGAGATCGCGAAACCACGTCCCGTTTTCGACGTATTAGCCTAGGCGCACGCGGTGTGGCGCCCACATTCGGAGAGGATTGTGTGATGAGATTAAGGCATTTGAGCGTTTTCGTGTTGCTGGCCGTCACCGTTGTTTCGTTGACCGCTTGGGGCGAGGGGTATCGCACGTCCATCGGCGAGGGCGACGACGCGATCACCGTGCTGGTAGTCCGTGGCTCGGCGTACGAGATGGGCCGCTCGATCGGCGCGCTGCTGAAAGACGAGGTGGAGGCGAGCACGTCTCAGTTTCTGGCCGCGGCGCGTGCGGAGGACGCGGAGATGTACACGCCCGAAAAACTGGATGCCGCCTGGAAGGCTACCGCGCCGAACACGGATCCACGGTTCTTGGATGAACTGCGTGGCATCATCGACGGCTCCGGCGCATCGGAGACCATCGTTCGCCGTGCCCATATGGCCCCGGTTGTCGCTCCCTGGGCGTGCAGTTGCATTGCGGTCTGGGGGGATGCGAGTAAGGATGGCAACCTCTACCAGATTCGCAACCTGGATTTCATGACCGGAGCCGGCCTGCAGGATCGCCCCGTCATCGTGGTTCACCTCCCCGACAAAGGCATCGCGCATGCCGACGCGACGTTCGCGGGATTCGTGGGCGTGAACACCGGGATCAACGCCGAGGGCATAGTGCTTTCCGAGAAGGGCGCCGCCGAACCGGACGGGTATCCCTACGACCTCAACGGCGCGCATTTCTTCAGTGTGTTCCGCACGTTGCTGTACGACGCCGACTCGCTGGCCAAGGCCGTGAAGATTCTCAGAGACACCCAGTGGATCAAGTCCTACTACTTCGTCGTCGGTAGTGGCAAGGATAAAGACGCCATCAAGGCCAAGGTGGAAGCGCCCGATATCACGATCTGGACCGACAACGATCCGACGGACGATCTCTATCCAATTGTGATGAAAGACGGCGTGCTGATTACGATGGACGACCCGCTGGCGTTGGAGTTCCTGGAGAAGCACCGAGGCAAACACGACCAGAACACGCTGATCGAGTTGTCGCGAGCGCTGGGGACGGACAACGGCAATCTACTCAACGTAGTGTATGACGGCGGGCGGCTGGAGATGTGGGTGGCGTATGCGGAGAAGGACACGAACGCCAAGACTCGGCCCTACGTGCACTTCAACCTCCACGACTACCTTAAGTATGATCCGGCGGCCCCAGGCGTGACGGCGGTGGTCGACTGAGCTTGCACGGGCGCTGGCCGCTCCAGAGGAGGCCGCCGTCTTCAACGGAAATGGGTGGGGACACGCCGACATGCCGAGACCGGTCAACAGGGAGGTTCGCCGCACGCTGGTGGGCTTGGCGTTCATCGCGCCGTGGGTGATCGGGTTCTGCGTGTTCACCGCCGGTCCCATCCTGGCGTCCGCCTATTTCAGCCTCACGCGTTTCCCGGTCGTGTCGCCTCCGAAATGGATCGGACTTCAGAACTATATTGACCTTTCGCAGGACAGTCTGTTCTGGCGCGCCTTGGCCAACACCGGGTTCATGTTCCTCGAGTTGCCCCTCGCCATCTGCATCGGCCTGGGTATCGCCATGCTGGTCAACGAGAAGTTCAAGGGGGTCGTGTTCTTCCGCACCCTGTTCTACATGCCCGCCATCGTGCCCGCAGTAGCGTCTGCCATGCTTTGGTTGTGGATCTTCAATCCACAGTACGGCCTGCTGAACGGCGCCCTGAACCTGCTGGCGTGGCCCCCGATAGCGTGGATCCCCGGGCTCGACGCGCTCCGGGAAGGCTTGGATTGGCTGCAGGATCCCGCCCTGGCCAAGCCGTCCTTCATTATCATGGACCTGTGGGCGGTCGGCGCCGGAATGATTATCTACCTGGCGGCGTTGCAGGGGGTTCCCGTTCACCTGCGCGAGGCGGCGCTGTTGGACGGCGCCAACGCCTGGCACCGCTTTCGCCACGTCATACTTCCCGCCATCAGTCCGGTGATCCTCTTCATGGCGATCACCGGGATGATCGCGTTGTTCCAGTACTTCACGCAGGCGTTCATCATGACCAACCCCAAGGGCGGGCCCGAGAACGCCACCCTGTTCTATGCGCTGTACACCTATCAGAACGCGTTCGAGCGCTTCAACATGGGCTACGCGTGCGCCATGGGATGGATCCTGTTCGTGCTGAGCTTGATCGGCACACTCGTCATCTTCCGGACCTCGGCGCGGTACGTCTACTACGAGGAGGGCGGGCGATGAGCGTGGTTGACAGACGAGGCCCGCTGCACCGCGCCCTTGTGTGGGGGGCCCTGATCGTGGGCGGCGCAGTGTACGCGGCGCCGTTTGCGTGGATGGTGTCGACGTCGCTCAAGGTCGAGGAATCCGTCTTTCGCTTCCCGCCAGAGTGGGTACCGCGCATCGACGTGATGGGCGCGTTCGACAGGCCCATCGTTCACTTCGAGGACCAACGCGGTATCGAGATCAAACGCAGCGACGAGTACGTCTACGTCGTGCCCGAATCGGCGTTAGAGGACGCGGCCGATCTCGATGCGCTCGAAGAACAGGTACACCGTCTTCCCATTGCGTCGGTGGCGCGTGAGCGGGTGACCGACATCCGCTGGGGGAACTACGCGGCCGCGTTGCGCCGGTTCCCGTTCCATCGCTACCTCATGAACACGCTGTTCATCAGCATCCTGGTCGTCGTGGGAACAACGCTGTCATGCTGCCTGCCCGCCTATGGATTCAGCCGGCTGCAGTGGCGGGGGCGCGACACGATCTTCGTTCTGGTCTTGTGCACGCTCATGATTCCCGCCAGCGTGCTGCTGTTGCCCCAGTTCATCCTGTTCCGCAAACTCGGCTGGATCGGCACCTATGCGCCACTGATCGTGCCGCATTTCTTCGGAAACGCCTTCGACATCTTCCTGTTCCGGCAGTTCTTCATGACGATCCCGCACGACATCTCCGATGCCGGGCGTGTGGATGGCGCCAGCGAGTTGCGGATCCTGTTCCAGATGATCATCCCGTTGTCGAAACCCGTGATCGCCACCGTAGGGTTGATGACGTTCATGTATTGCTGGCTGGACTTCATGGGGCCGTTGGTCTACATCTCCGACGAGCGCCTCTACACGCTGGCCTTGGGGCTGCAACAGTTCCTGGGGCGGCACGGATCGGACTGGTCGGGCCTGATGGCCGCGGCCACCACCACCGTCGTCCCCATCATCTTCCTGTTCCTGATGCTCCAACGCCTGTTCGTTCAAGGCATCGCAGTAACCGGCGTGAAGGGCTAGCGCGCCAAACCGGGGACCGTCCCAAGCGAAAGAAGCGAGACCGGACTGTCCCCGCGTTTGAAGCCCGCCACCCTCGGTCACCGGGTGGCCCAGACAACTCATTGTCTGGGTGCCGAAGGCACAAGAGGCATCGCCCGTGAACCCCACCACCCATGTCATCTCGAGCGAAGCGAGAGATCCCCTCGCCCCAACGTCACTTGTTGCGGGTGTAGATTTCTTTCTACGCATGTTTTTGCGTTCATGCTGTTTTTCTCAGCGTTTTGAATGCCTTCCAAAAGTCATCCCATCGGGTAATTCCGTAATTCCGGTAATTCCGTTAATTCCGGGGACACCATACTTAATTGGGTCCTTTCCGTTTGGGTCCGGGTTTCCTTTTGCGCAGGTAGCGGC
>JAACEL010000218.1 GCA_011682535.1 Nitrospiraceae bacterium
TGGCGGAAGATCCAGAGGAGGTGCGCAATGTCTATGGTCAGTATCCCGAGATCGAGACCGAACTCCGCGACCGCTTGATTGCCTGGCGTATGGACACGGGGAGTCCGGTGCTAAGGCGGCGGAAGCGGAAGCCTGGAAAATGACCGTACACCTTAACCATTTGGGGACTGCGGTGCAGTCGAAAAGACAGAAGAAAGGAATCAAGATGAATCGAGGATTGGTCACACGTTGTAGCCTGCTGACTCTGTTCGTGCTTGCCTTGACTTCGAGTAACGTTTTTGCTGAACCGTTCAAGGCCACCATCGTCCGCGACGGCTTCGGCGTGCCCTACATCATCGCGGACAGTGTCGCCGACGCGGCCTTTGGGGATGGCTACGCCCAAGCGCAGGACCGTCTCAAACTCGTAATGAACAACATCCAAACCGCGACGGGTACCCGCGCCGCGCAGCTTGGTCCGGGCCAGGTCGAGCGGGACTATCGAGCCCGTATGACCGGCGCGCGCCGTACGGCCTATGCGAAGTGGGACGCCGTGCCGGAGGACGTGAGGCGGGTTCTGGAGGGGTTCGCCGCGGGGATCAACCAATACCTGGACGACGCAACCGGCCCGCTTCCTCCCACTGCGCGTCGCGTGGAACCGCAAGAAATCCTGGCTACGCTGTTGTTTGGCGGACTCTATAGGCAGATGAGTCAAGCCCAGAAGGACCTGCGTGGTATGGGCAAGAACCCCATCGCGGGTGAAGGGTCCAACGGCGCCGTCCTGGCGCCTTCGCGAAGCACCAGCGGGGAGGGACTACTCCTCTGCGACCCCCACACGCCATGGCAAAGCCACAACCGATGGTATGAGAAGCACTATGTCACTCCGCAGGTGGAAGCGCACGGGTTTTGTACTACGGGCCTTCCCCTTTTCCTGTTTTGTGTTACAGACCGGATCGCCTGGACGCTGACGCGTAATCCCGGGGACCGCGGCGATTGTTTCATCCTCAAAGCGAACCCCGACAACCCCCGCCAATATTTGTTTGACGGTGAGTATCAAAATGTCGAGGTGGTCGAGGAGCGCATCGAGGTGAAGGGACAAGACGCGGTCGTCCGGCCCGTCGCCATCACCGTCCACGGTCCCGTCATCAAACGCGGCAAGGGCAGGTTCTGTGCTGCGGGCATGAGTATGTTCGGCGAGGTAGGGGTCTCGGCCCAACTCTACGCGGCGCTGGTATCGAGGAACCTGGACGACTTCAAGAAGGCCAGCGCGATGAGACAGGCGGACGGCGGCAATATCTTCTACACGGATGTCGATGGCAACATTTACTATGCATGGTGGAACCGTCTGAACATTCGCAACGACCGCTACAACTGGACCAGTGCGGTGGACGGCAGCACGCGGGATTCACTGTACCAGGGGATTCTACCTTTCGAGAAGATGCCTCAATCCACCAACGATACAGGCGGCTATTACCAGGCGAGCAACGCTGCGGACTGGACCCTGGAGCAGGGAGCTTGGGGCATGGCGCCAAGCGACTTCCCGAACTGGCTCCTGACGTCACCGAAACGCACAACGCTGCCGGCGCGGTCGCAACGCATCGTGGACCTTATCACCGGTACCCCCAAGCACACGCTGGAGGGTCTCTTGAAATGGTCTCTCGACACGCGCATTTTGGGCGCGGATTGGTCGCTGCCGCTGATCGAACGGGCCTACAAGGAGTTGGGCAACGGAGGTGACGTGAACGTCGATCAGGCGATGGCGGTACTCATCGAGTGGAAGAAGAATCCCGTGGCGACCAAAGAATCCAAAGGCTATTCCGTGTATCGGGAATGGCTTGACGTGTTGAAAAAGGGAAAGAACATCGACCGCCACTGGGGTGTGCTGGCGGAGGTCGCCGACATCCGCAATGTGCTGTCCATGCTGCCGGAGCATCCTGAGTTGGTGCCCGATGAGGTCGTGAAACGTGTGCATGACGCGCTTTTGCAAGCCGTAAAATCACTTGTGAGCCTCCACGGCACGCCCACGCCCCAATGGGGCGACATCAATGTGATCGAACTGGCCGACGGAACCTGCTTCCCCAGTGGCGCTGCCGACAGTATGTCGCAGGGCATCTGGCAGAACTCCCAGGCCCCGAAGCGTGGCGCCGACGGGAAGTGGCGTTGTGTCGCCGGCTCGGACGGGATGATGATGGCCGAGATGACCAGTCCCCCACGGGTGTTCACGATGGTGCCCTACGGCCAGAGCGCTGACCCCAAGTCGCCCCACTTCGCCGACCAAACGGAACGCTATACCAACGGTGAATACAAGCGCGCATGGTTTACGCGCGAGGCCATTCTGGCGCACGCTGAATCGCAATTGAGCATAAGCACAAAAGCGAACAAATGAGCATGACCGCCCTGAACAGGCGCCAGTTCCTGGCGGGGCTGGGCGCGGCGGCCGCCGCCACGGCGTTGCCACTCCGCGCTTCCGCGAACACCGCCGCGAGTACACGGCCAAACGTGATCTACATCATGGCGGATGACCTGGGTTGGGGGGACATCGGTTGGCACAAGGGCGCCGTACCTACGCCTCACATCAACGCCTTCTTCAAGAACAACGTCGAATGCACGACGTTCATGGCCTGCCCCGTGTGCTCGCCCACCCGGGCGGGGCTGCTGACGGGGCGTCATCCGCTCCGTATGAACCAGGCGCCAAGGACGGACGGGGAACTGGATCCGAGGGAAACCACCGTTGCGGAAGCCTTCCGGGGCCATGGTTACGCGACCGGATGTTTCGGCAAGTGGCATAATGGGTACACGCCGGATTGCTACACCAATCCGCCCGGCCCGGGCGTCAACGCCCATGGTTTCGACCGCTTTGTCGGCTTCTACGGCGGTGGTGCGGATTACTTCAAGCGTACTTGGCGGCGGGACGGCCGGGTGAGCTGGCACCACGACGAGAAACGAACCGAAGAAAAGGGCTACACGACCGATCTCATCGGAAAGTACGCCTGCGAGTTCATTCGAGCCAATAAGGATAGGCCATTCTTCTGCTACGTGCCTTTCAGCGCGCCGCACAATCCGCTCCAGGCGTCACAGGGATATCTCGACCGCGTGCCCGCGGACATACCCAAAGGCAACAAGCGCATCTACGCCGCCATGATCATCGCGCTGGACGACCAGATCGGAAAGATCCTGGATGAGGTGGACACCCAGGAACTCCGCGACAACACCATCGTGGTCGTTACGAGCGACAACGGCGCCACGCCCACAGGAAACAACCTGCCCTTCCGCGGCGGGAAGCACAGCGTCTTCGAAGGCGGCGTCCACATGCCCACGGCCATCCGCTGGCCCGCGGGCGGCCTCGGGGCTTCGCGTACCTACGATGGTTTCATGGGCTACCTCGACATGTACCCAACGCTCCTGGCGATGGCGGGTCTGAAACCACCCGCGGGAAGGCCGTTGGACGGCCGCAACGTGTGGCCGGCGATTCGCGACGGCAAAGCCACTGATGTCGACGCCTACTACTGGCTGTGGGGCACCTACGACTGTATCCGCACCCCGGATTGGAAGCTCTTCCGCTTCTACGACCACGTGGAACTCTACGACATGCACCGAGACGTTTGTGAGACCAAAGACGTGTCGGAAGACCACCCCGCGGTGGCCGAAAAACTGGCCTCGAAGCTAGACGGCTGGATGCAACGCAACGGGTTTGCCGTGTCCCACGCACCCAAACGCCTCGATGCGCCCGCAGTGGCCGAGCCCAACGGTGAGGTGCTCGAGTTCAAGGTCACGCAAACCGCTCCACAGGGCCAGCGTGGCTTCGCGATCACCCTCGCCACGAACCCGTCGTTCGAATGGCGCGACCGCATCGAAACCGGCGACTGGCTGGAGTACGACTTGCTCGTGGCGGAGGACAGTAAACCCGGCGGGTTTTTCGTGGACGTGCGGGGCAAAGCGGGGGGGCGCGACACTTTCCTGGGGCCGAGATACACCAGCGTGGACCAGCACGGCGCGTTGCAGTCGGAGGGCCCGATACTGAAGGAGGCCCAAGGCAAGTGGGCGCGCAGAATCATCGGCCTAGGCAATTTCTGTCCCGCCAAGATGAGCCTATTCGAAGTGAGCTTCGTGGGCACGAAACCGGGCCACTACCACTTCTATCTCGACAACGTCATCGTGCGCAAAGCGAGCGGGAAGCACATCCTGGTGTGGCGTAGCGGAGCAGACACCGAACTTGACGTCCCCAAGTCGAGCGCGTTCACCGGCATCAGCGTGAAAGCCATCCCACTGGGCGAAATCAAGGGAGCATCGCAGTGAAACTCGGATTGGGCATCGCGAACATCCATCTTGCCGGTGAGATGGGCCTCAAGACGCCCATCACACGTGGTGGCGGCGCCAGCCCGGACCACCCCTATGGTGGCCACCCGGCCAACATGGCGCGTTGTACAGAACTTTCTTTTTCGCGAACAGGCATGGCGTATCCGCGAATTGTTGCGGGAAGGGCGTGCCCTGCGCGCAAGCGCGCGAGGACAGTCCTTTTTTTGCTCAGCAGCGCTTCGTTAGTGCAGTAATATCAGGGCAGCACCCTAAGGAAATCATGTCAAGAATCGTATTTATCGGCGCCGGAAGTGGTGTGTTTACCCGACGTGTTGTGGCGGATGTCCTTTGTGAACCCGCGTTATCCGGCGGGACCATCGTGTTGATGGATATCGCCCAGGAACGCCTTGCGCTGATTCAGAAACTGGTCAGGAAGATGATCCGCGTCAATCGGTGCGACATGAAAGTGCTGGCCACCACGAACCGCAAGGAAGCGCTAGCTGGCGCGGATGTGGTGGTCAACACCATTCACGTGGGGGGCATCGACACCGTCCGATCTGATTTCGAGATTCCCACGAAACATGGTTTGAAACAGACCGTGGCCGACACGACGGGACCGGGCGGTGTATTTCGGTTCATCCGCGTCGCGCCGGTGTTGGTGCAAATAGCCAGAGATATGGAGCGGCTCTGCCCGCAGGCGCTTCTTCTCAACTTCACCAACCCCATGTGCATGAGCATGTCCGTCGTACAAACCCTTTCCCCTATCCGCTCCGTCGGCTTATGTCACTCTGTACAGAATGTGGCGCGGGTGATGGCCGGGATCGTTGGCAAAAGGCTGGACGAGATTGTCTACTGTTGTGCCGGCGTCAACCACATGTCGTGGTACTACCTTTTCGAAGACTGGGACGGCAACGACCTGTACCCCGCGTTGCGAGCCGCGATCAGAGAGGATCCAGCGTGCATTCCTCCGAACCGAAGCGTCAACGCCGACTTGTTTCGCCACTTTGGATTGTTCCCTTCGGAAGGCACACACCACCATGGCGAATACCATCCGTACTACCTGAAGAACGACAAGGAGATCGTCCGTCTCGGGATTCACGTCAACCACTATCTCAATGTGTTCGGTGGCAAGAGCGAACAACATGAAGCGGCCATGCGCGACATGCTCAAGGATCCCAAGACCTTCGAGCTTGAGCGCTCCGTGGAGTACGCGAGCAAGATCATGGCCGCCTACGCCACCAACCGTCCGGTACGGATCCACGGCAATGTACTAAACAAGCAATTGCTGCCAGAGCTGCCGCAGAGCATCGCGGTCGAGTCGCCCGTTTACGTGGATCGTCATGGCTTTGCACCGGTGGCCCTGGGTGATGTCCTGCCGCCAGGTCCCCTCGGCCGCACGCAGGCCCTCGCCAGCGTCTATGCAACCGCCGTGAAGGGCTACTTGCAGGCCGGCCGTGAACTCATCACGCAGGCCATCGAACTCGATCCCAGCGTGTCGGCGCAGTTGACGCTGCCCGAGATCCGTTTGATGGTGCGGGATATGTTCCGCGCGAACGAAGACTGGCTTCGTGAGTTTGGATCGCCTCTCGCACGCAAAACGACTGCGCGAAAACGGCCAACTTCCAGAAAGTGAGATCAAGATGCCTTCTTCAATCTGTCGATCGGGAACACTTACCCGGACCTCTGTGGGACGTCGCAGCGGCATCTCTGCATTAATCCTCCTTCTCGCTGCGGGAGGCTGGGGAGAAACAGCCCGCACCGATCTGCTGGAGGTCCGAGCCGAGCGTGACCTTGTCTATGCGGAGATGGAAGGAGAAGGGATCCTGCTGGATCTGTACCTTCCCGCCAATTCCCAAGGGCCGTTCCCCGTGGTGGTGTGGGTTCATGGGGGCGCCTGGCGCGCACGCAGCAAGGACAACTGCCCACTCATTCCGCTCGTCAGACGCCACGGCTTCGCCGTAGCCGGCATCAACTACCGGCTCAGTGGGGAGGCCACCTTCCCCGCCCAAATCCACGACTGCAAGGCGGCCATTCGCTGGTTGCGCGCCAACGCCGAGAAATACAATCTCGATCCAACCCGTATCGGTGCTTTCGGCACTTCCGCTGGCGGTCACCTCGTGGCGCTGCTGGGCACGTCGGGTGGAGTGAAAGAGCTGGAAGGCCCCGGCGGAAATCTGGCCTTCTCCAGTCGTGTGCAAGCCGTCTGTGACTGGTTTGGACCCTCGGATTTGACTCGAATGCTAGGCGGCGAAGCGGTCGGGGCCCTCCTGGGAGCTTCGTCGGCAGACCTGTTGGAAAAGGCCAAGCTGGCCAGTCCCATCACCTACGTATCGCCCGACGATCCGCCCTTCCTGGTTTTTCACGGCGACAACGATTCGACCGTTCCTCACGAACAGAGCGCACTGTTGATTGAAGCGCTCAAGAAGGCGGGGGTGAAGGCCGGGTTGATCACCGTCGATACCCCAGAGGCTGGCGGCCACGGCTTCGGCCGGGCGGCGACTCCCATAGCCGATCTCTACGATCAGGTCTTCGCCTTCTTTGTCGAGCAGTTCGCCCCATCAAATGAAGCCGGAAAGGAACGGCAATGAGACAAGCAGTCATGTCCGCGGCAGGCGTTGTCGAAATGCGTGAAGTGGGAAAACCCCAACCAGGGCCGGGCGAAGTGTTGTTGCGTATCCAGCGCATCGGGATCTGCGGATCGGATGTGCATGTTTACCATGGCAAGCACCCTTTTGCTCCGTTCCCTGTCATCCAGGGCCACGAATTCTCGGCGGTGGTCGAGGCCGTTGGCGAAGGGCTGGAAACGGTCCACATCGGAGAGCAGGTGACTGCGACGCCCCAGGAAGTGTGCGGGACGTGCGCTCCATGCAGGCGCGGCGATTGGCACATCTGCGACGAGTTGAAAGTGCGCGGCTTCCAGGCCCCCGGTGTTGCGCAGGATTTCTACGTTACCCAGGTCGAACGCATTGTGCCGCTCCCCGATAATTTTGCGCCCGAGCAAGGTGCTCTGGTGGAACCTATTGCCGTGGCCGTTCACGCTACGGCACGGGCTGGCAATCTCCAGGGTCGGAACGTGGTCGTGCTGGGGGCTGGCCCCATTGGCAATCTCATGGCTCAAGTAGCCCGCGCCCAGGGTGGCAACGTGCTGATTTCCGACCTGAGCGAGTATCGCCTCGAAAAGGCCCGCGACTGCGGAATCGAGCACACGTTGAATCCGAATGACGAATCGCTGGCCGACGCCGCGCTCCGGGCCTTTGGAACCGAAGGCTTCAACTTGGCCTTGGATTGTGCAGGCGTTCCCGCATCGATCGGGACCGCGGTCGATGCCATTGGGAAAGGCGGGACGATCCTTGTCGTGGCGGTCTTTGGTGAACAGCCGCCCATCGACATGTCCGTCGTCTGCGAACACGAACTAACAATCCGCGGAACCATGATGTATCAACACGGCGACTGGATCGAGGCGGTGAAGATGATTGCGGAAGGCAAGGTGGCCACGGAACCATTGGTGACCAATCACTTCCCCTTCGAACAATATCTTGATGCATACCAGTACATTGACGTACAAGGCGACAAGACACTCAAGGTCATGATCGACCTTTAGGGCTCCCTCATGAGTGGAACCGACAGACATTTCACGGTAGCCGGCATTGGCGAGTTGCTTTGGGACCTGCTTCCTGACGGAAAGCAACTG
>JAACEL010000647.1 GCA_011682535.1 Nitrospiraceae bacterium
CCAAAACCGCCACCCCCAAAACCGCCGCCACCAAAACCGCCACCGCGCGTGCCACCGCGCGTGCCGCCACCTGTCAGACCGCCACCTGTCAGACCGCCACCGCGTAAGCCGCCTCCCATGGAACCGGTCGAAGCCACCTGGGCCTGCCACAACTCGGTGATGGGGACTTCGGTCACGTTGGCCTCGTCAAAATGAACCTTCTTGCCCTTTTGGGGGTTGTTGAATAAGGGATGTTCGCGCAGCCGGTCGATGAACTCGGTGAGTGAGGCGGGATCTTTGGCGTATCCGATGAGGGTATAGCCGTTGGGCTTGGGCGGCGCCTTGGCCCCGAACTCATTGCCGCCGTCGCCGCCGGGACCGCGCATGCCACCGCTGCGCATACCAAAGCCGCGCATGCCGCCGCCGGACGCACCCAGACTAGAGCCGAGATTCCCGGGCGAGAGGCCGGGGAATCCTGTGCTAGAGATACCCAACCGGCCGCCTGTGCCGCGCAGACCACCGCCGAATCCTCCCAAGCCACCGGCGCCGGCGCCGCCCGAGCTGCCGCGCTGGCCACCCTCGGTAACGACGGACGTCTGGAACGAGGAGATCCAGATCTTGCCGCCTTCGGGACGCAGGCCGTTGATGGTGTCAAGCGGGACGAGCCAGAAGGTTCTGCCCTTATAGGCTTGGGTCAGGGCTTTGAGTTCGCGGAGTTGCTGCTTGGCGGTACCCTCGGCGGCGCCCAATTCCTTGGCGAAGTGGGAGCGCTCCGTAACGCCGTCGACCATCTCGGGGTCGTAGGCTCGGATGAGCCCCTTGTAAGTCTCGATTTCCTGCAGAACGGCCTTGTCTTTCTGGGCGCGCGCGGGGATGATGGAGGCTCCGATCAGGGCCAACGTAATGAGCGAGAGGATCCAGTAGAACACCTGTTCGCGTCTACGGGCGGCCTCGAGCACCTTGGGCGGAATGAGGTTGATTTCGATGGTTGCCTGTTCGCAGGTGCGCAGGGCCATGCCCAAGACGACGGCGGCTTGCTCGGGGTATTCGTTGGCTTCCTGAGCGGCGGGGCCAACGGCCAGACCGGACAGGGGTTGGGCGATTCGGACTTCGGTGTTCAGTTCGCGCTGGAGATAGGGGATGATGTTGCGCAAGCAGGCGCCGCCACCGGTGACGACGACGCGATCGACGGTGCCCCCGCCGGGCAATGAACGGAAATAGCCGAAGGAGCGGTTGACTTCGGAAACAAGCCGGGCAAGCGGCTGGCCGATCACCTCGCCGGCTTTGCCGTCTCGATTGGGGTCGCCGGTGGGGGCAAAGGCACGCTCGCGCTTGAGTTTCTCGGCGTCTTCGAAGTTGAGACCGAAGGCGGCGGTGATGGCGCGGGTGATATCGTCGCCGCCGATGTTAAGTGGGCGGGTGAAGTGGAATTGGCCGTTGCGTTCGATGACGATGTCGGTGGTCGAGGCGCCGATGTCGAGCAGGGCGACACATTGGCTGCCGTCGCCGAATTCGCCGTTGTGTTTGAGCCAGTTGTAGGCGGCCAGAGGGCCTACATCGACGGTGTCGATGGAACACTTGACATCGTGAAGGATATCGACGTGTTTGTCGACGACGTCGACTTTGATGGCGGCCATCATCACGTCGTAACCACCAGCGTCGGTACGGCTGAGTATCTGGTAGTCGAGAGCGATCTGATCGAGCGCGAAGGGGATCTGTTGCTGGATCTCGTAGCGCACGATCTGCGTGACTTTGTATTCGGGTACGGGCGGCAAGGTGCGCTTGCGGGTAAAGACGGACCGCCCAGGAACGCCGATGATGGTCTTGCGGGTGCGGATCTTGGCTTCCTTGAGCAGGCTTACCAAGGCGGCGCGGCGGCGATCCTTCCTCTCGTCTTCGTCGAGGGCGGGATCGTTGAGGAATTCCCGTTGGTAATACTTGGTAAGCTGGTAACCGGCTTTAGTTTGCGATAGCTCACACAGACGTATCGCACTCGAACCGATATCGAGAACCAGCCGCTTCGCCCGGCTACGCCGCAGTTTTGCCATGGTAACCTGTCCACCCCGCCGACACGGGTACAGATTCGCCGAAACACGCAGGGATCACCGTATCTGTGCTCCCGATGTCAACGAATCGCATCACTAGTTCGTTTATAGGGCGAATTCTGAGAAGGAGCCCCCCCCCTCAGACCGCCTAACCTATTGAAGCCTATTGTAGTATAGAGTGTTGACGTTGTCAAGATAAAAGCCCGTTTGACAATAGTTTTCCCGCACCAACGTCCGGCGCGAGCGCTAGAGCGTTTCACGACTCATCTGTCGCCAATCTGTTTGTTGCGGCATCGGCTGCCCGCGTCACAAGAACTCGCCTTAGCTCGCTATGGCTGCGTTCTTGTTCCTTGTCAGGATAGACGACATCTCAATCGTGAAACGCTCTAACGTGTGCCCTCGGGGGATCCGATGTCTTTCGCACACCGCAAGCCATAGTCGATATTGGCCGCGTCCATGCGGTCGAAGTGGCGGCGCGCGCAGCGCACTTTGAAACGGTCGGACAGATAGGAGCCGCCGCGCAACACGCGGAAGATCTGTCCGTAATCCTTGGTGATGTCGGGGTTGCCGGGGTAGGCCTGATACCAGTCGGAGGTCCATTCGTACACGTTCCCGGCCATGTCCATACATCCATAAGGAGACACGCCCAAGCGCAGGCTGCCGACGCGTACGACGTCGCCGGTGAGCGATTCGGCGGAGTTGCAGCGGTCGGGAATGAAGTTCATGCCCCAGGGATACTCGCGCTTGTCGGTGCCTCGCGCGGCCTTTTCCCACTCGATCTCGGTGGGCAGACGCTTGCCGACTTGCTGGGCGTAGAGCACGGCGCGGTTGAAAGAGACACCGGTGGCGGGGTAATGCTCGCGCTCCTTGGGGAATTTGTGGTCGGGAAAGACGGCCTGGTATTCGATGTTGGTGACTTCGTTCTTGTCGATGTAGAAGGCGTCGACATCGATCTCGCGCTGAGGCCGTTCGTCGGGCGAGGCGCCGTCGAGCCCCATGGTGAACTTCCCGGCGGGGATGAGGATCATGCCGGAGGGGGCGTCGCCGGGCTTGAGCACCATGGTGACCTCGCGCGCTTCGTTGGCGCCCAACTGGATGGTCTGCTCCGACATGACGTAGCCCTTGCTGTGGACGCGCACCGTGTATACGCCGGGGGGCAAGGCGATCTTGGCGGGGGTGGTGTCGGGGCGGGGTTCGTCGTTGAGCCAGATCTTGGCGCTGGTGGGGCGGGAGAAGATACTGAGCGCGGCGCGGCGCGGTTTGAGTTCGTGGGCGAAGGTGAGGCGGGCGTTGGGCTTGACCTCGAACTTGTTGGATACGTCGCGGTAGTTGTCGCAACGCAGCAGATAGGTGTGCGTGCCGACGGTGACCGCCCGGTGCGCGAGCGGGGTCTCGCCGAGATACTCGGTGCCATCGAGATAGATTTTGGCGCCGGGGGGCTTGGATTCGAGCGTGAGATAGCCCACGAGGTGTTCGAGTTCGAACACGAACCGGTGTTCGCCGGTGTCGGGGACGACGATAACGCGGGCGGCGCGTTTGAAACCTTCTTTCTGCAGCACGATGAGATTCTCACCCGGGGGGAGGCTGTCGAGGGTGACAGGCGTCTCGCCCCGGACGATCCCGCGCACGGTGACTTCGGCCCCGCTCTCGGGGTAGGTGGCCACGATCACCTTGGGCGGCGGAAGCAATGCGTCGGACGGCGCGCATCCGGCAACGCAGAGGACCAGGCAAAGGGCCATCGCCCCCGCGGCGCATAGGATGTTTCTCGGTACCTGCGTCATCGGCGCGGTTCCCTACTCCTGCGACCTACGTACCCTCACCGTGTCCCCAGCGACACGGGCACGCCTCACTGAGGACAGGGTACGAAACAACGTACGTCCACTGCAAGCTTCCGCGCAATTAAGGGGACACAATACTTAATTATTGCGTGCATACACGTTCGCGAAAGGCTGTATATAATACTGAAATAATTAAGTATTGTGTCCCCTTAATTGCCTCAGTCGGTTTCGAACACAATGACGGGCTTGCCGCCCATGGACGACTCCAGATAGTCCTGCACGGTGCCCGGCACGACTTTGAAGTGGTATTGGGCCGGGGTGGCGTCGACAGTGCCGCCTTGCAGCACGGTGTACGCGTGGAACACGTAGTTGACAACGGCGTCGGGGTTGCCAAGACCGGGCGGGGCATAGGTAGGATCGGGAAGCGTAATTCTCACACGGCGCTTGCCGTCGGCCGGCTCGTAGTCGCCCAGTTCGAAGTCGCCGACCTCCGTGACGCGAACGCCGTTCGCGGACAGTTCGTAGTACACGCTCTCAGTGTCGAACGCACTGTTGGGGTCGGGCGGCAGTATGGTCACGTCGAACTCGGCGACGATGAAGGTGTCGGGGCCGGGCGGATACTCGACGATGGCGGCCTGGCCCAGATCGCGCGACAGGGCGGGGTTGACGTTGTTGACGTAGCGGATGTTGGCCGTCAGCGTGGTGTCGATATCCGTGCCCTCGGCGGGGATGACGACATGAACCCAGTTGTCGCCGCCTTCGTCGGCCGCGATCTGTTCCACGGAATCGCCGATGTAGTTGAGTTCGACGTTGCTTCCGCTTACCGGAACCTGCTCGACATTGCCAGCGATGTCGATGGCGTAAGCGGCCACGATAAGTTCGCGGTCGAGCAGCGAATCGCCCGTAGCACGCAGGTCATCCTGGAGCGCCCGGAACGACGCGGGATCGAGCGTTGTCGTGTCGCCGGCAAGCCAATTCGTAAGCGGGTCGT
>JAACEL010000219.1 GCA_011682535.1 Nitrospiraceae bacterium
TGCCGCGCCGGTAGAAGCCGCGGCCAGCGCCGCAGCCGAGGTGGTGGCCACGAATTGCCGCCTGGTCATGTTATAGCTCCTCTCCATTCCGTCCCTGGCCTTTCTCGCGCTTTCCGTCCCGACTGGGCTATGGCAGTCCCGCCCCGAGGTCGCCGCTGATCTAGGGAAGGAGCCCGTAACGCAACGGGACGTCAAGTGACCCTCGGCAGAGCCAGGGGTTTACCTCATGAAATTACTGACCAACGCCTCGTCGATTTGTCCGCGGCGGTCGGCGCGGCTGTTTACCCGCCGATTCGCGCGCACCCGTTTGAGCGTGAAATCGCCGTACAATTCCTTGACCAAACCCGTCATGGAATTCGACAGCAACACATACGCCCCCTTGGCGTCGAGTTTCCGGAAAACGTCCGCCAGCCGGCGCTGGGATTCCTCGCCGAAGCCCGCCTTGTCGTAACTCGTGAACGACGCCGTCTTGGAAACGGGCACATACGGCGGGTCAAAGTAAACCAGGTCGCCCGATTGCGCTTTGCCCACAACGGCTTCGAACGGACGGACCTCGATTTTCGTTTTCTGAAGCACCGCCGCGCAGGCGCGCAGGTTGTCCGCGTCGCAGATCAAGGGGTTCTTGTAGCGCCCCATCGGCACGTTGAACTTGCCCTTGCTGTTCTCCCGAAACAGTCCGTTGAAGCACGTCTTGTTGAGATAGATGATCCGCGCGGCGCGGTCCAGCAGCGCCTCGGGCACCTGCGCGCGCACGGCGTAGTAGTACTCCTTGCAGTGCTGCGCCTTGTGGACTTCGAGACGGGCGATCACGCCCTCGACGTCTTCCCGGATCCCCCGGTAGGCACCAATGAGATTGGCGTTGTTGTCCGACAAGAACGCCTGCTTTCGACCCAGGCGTTTCTGCCGCGCCAATTCAAAGAACAACGCGCCTCCCCCGACAAACGGTTCATGGTAACGCTCGAATTCCCCGGCGTGCGCCACCCGCTTGAGCAACTCGTCCAGGAGTTGTCCTTTTCCGCCCACCCACTTGAGGAACGGACGCGGCACGGCCCATTTGCCCGGTTTCTTCCTCATAGGCCGAAATACAGTTCAAGCCACTGCGGAAGGTCGACCAGTTCGACCGCCATGCCGGTGGACAGCAGATAGGACTGCATATTGTTGGAGAAACCCGTGCCGGAATAGGCCACGATGCCACGGATCGGCCACGCGCGGATGTCTTCGAGCGTAGCGGGGATCTTCTCTTCCGCCGATCCCGAGACGCCCTGGTATTTGCACTCGATACCCAGACTCAACCGGGTGACGGGGTGTTTGAGAACGACGTCGATGCGGCGTCTGGCGCCCCAGATCCGGCGGCCAACCGCCACCTCGACTTGAACTTCCAGGCCCAACTCGAGCCCCAGGGCTTCGACTTGGTCTTGCAGCTCTTTGCCGGATGTAACGGCCGTAGCTCTTCCTGGCATGGGGTTCCCTCGTGCGATGCGAACGCCGGGGAGTATGACCCATGCCTCTGGCGCGTTTCAATGCACCTGTTGCATCGGAATCGCCGGTCAGCGTTGCCGGGGGCCTCTAGGCGTTTGAGGCCACCCGGTAGGCCGGCGATACGACATCTTCGGGATACGCCTCCATACCCATCTCGGTGGTATCCAACCCTTCGTATTCTTCCTCGGGGCTGACGCGTACACCCAGCACGGCCTTGGTCAGACCCCACAGGAGGACGGAAGCGCACACCACAAACGCGCCCACGGATACGACACCCACCATCTGTATCCCCAACTGCTTCACCCCGCCGCCATAGAACAGGCCAAGTTCAGTGTTGAATAACCCAACCGCCAACGTACCCCAAATCCCGTTCGCCAGGTGCACCGACAACGCGCCCACGGGGTCGTCAACCCGAATCCGGTCGAAGAACAGCACCGACTCGACCACCAGCAGCCCGCCGACGAAACCGATGATCACACTGCCCATGATGCTGACCCCGTCACAGGGAGCCGTGATCGCCACCAACCCAGCCAGACAGCCGTTGATCATCATGCTGAGGTCGGGCTTGCCCAACCGCAGCCACGCGTACAGACACGAAGCCACGGTACCCGCTGCCGCCGCCATGGCAGTGGTCGTCGCGATGTGGGCAATGGCCCCCGCATCGGCCGCCATGGTGCTGCCCGGGTTGAAACCAAACCAGCCCAGCCAGAGGATCAGGCCGCCGAGCGCGGCCGAGGTCATGTTGTGCCCCGGAATGGCCGTCGCCGTGCCGTCTTTCTTGTACTTGCCCAGACGCGGCCCCACGAACAGAATCCCGATCAGCGCCGCCCATCCGCCGACACTGTGAACCTGCGTCGAGCCGGCGAAATCGAGGAAACCCAACCCGCCCAGCCAACCACCGCCCCAGATCCAGTGACCGGCAATCGGATAACAAAACGCGACCAGCAACACTGAGAACAGGATGTAGGCCTGAAACTTGATGCGCTCGGCCACGGCGCCAGAGACGATGGTAGCCGCGGTGGCCGCGAACACGAGCTGGAAGAAGAACTTCGCCTCCAGCGGCACCCCCGTCCAACTGATGGCTCCGTACACGCCCCGGTAGGCGTCGTCCACCGCCGGGCTGTTGTCGGCTCCCGCCAGGAAAAAGCCCTTCAGCCCCATCAGCGCGTTGCCGTCGCCGAACATCAGTCCGAACCCCACTACCCAGAAAGCCAGCGCCGACAGGCCGAATACGATGAAGTTCTTGCCCAGGATGTTCACCGTGTTCTTGGCCCGGCAAAATCCCGACTCCACCAGCGCGAATCCCGCGTTCATCCAGAACACCAGGAATCCCGCCACCATCACCCACAACGTGTCCACCATCACCTTCACGTCCGCCGGGGTCAGTTCCTCCGCCCCGAAGGCCCCGAACGCCGGGAACACCACAAGGCCCGCTAACGCCACTAGCCACAGTCGCCCGTGGATTCCGCTCGATCTTCTGCCCAACATCATCGGTTGTTCTCCTAAAGCAAGCTGTCGATCAGTTCCCGGCACAGTTCATCGAATGCACGAACCGGCAAATCTCGGTTGGACACTTGATGCTCTTGACGCGTGTACTAAGGCAAAGTCCGTGCCAACTCACCCCAATGCACACCGCACGCTACCGGCAGATCGCGCCTCGCCACTAATAAGGACAGCGCGGGATCCGTCTAATACGCCGATCAAGAATGGGGCCGTTCTTGACGTTTCGGGCATGCTGGCAGCGCTTACCCGCAGGCCAATTCGTCATCCAAAAACCGACATTTTCGTAGGAAATACCCCTCGATCCTCAAATCCCGGTCACACGGCCGAGTCGTAGCGGCGCCCGGTCCCCGGGCCTGGAAAGCCCGCGCAGCCCGGCCCCTTGTTCACGACCACGTCCCACGCTTAGGTTGTTACCTTATTGCCCACTGAAGTTGCCCACCGAGCAAGCCACCATCGGCCCGGCGGGAATGGGGCACGAAAGTGGGCAAGTGAGACGTCGTCGGCCCCCTCTCGCGAACATTTTCCTACATTTCGGTTCAAAAACACTCGGATATCTACAAGTATGTAGGAATTTGCCCGTTTAAGTATAGCCGGAGACGGTTGGGAAGACGCCAAGCCAGACGCGCGGATGGATAGCCGTGCAGCATGTTGACAAGGCCCGATATCCCCGGCCCACAATGACTTACAGCGGGCGCCATCCTGCATTGGCCGTGACGGCGCGGGATTGGGCGCTTTGAGCCTAGGGCTGTTGGCACATGGTTTGCGAACACCCATACGCCGATGCCCTGCGCACTCAGCTTGTGCGGTTCTTGGGATTCTGGGTATAATGCGTACTTCAAAGGAAGTATGGCGAAACAGCGGAGGCTGATCAGTGAAGAAGGTCGAAGCGATCATCAAGCCATTCAAGCTGGAAGAAGTGAAGGAGGCGATTGCGGGCGTCGGCGTGCAGGGATTGACCGTGACCGAGGTCAAGGGCTTCGGCCGCCAGAAAGGCCACAAGGAATTGTATCGCGGGGCTGAGTATGTAGTCGAGTTCCTGCCCAAGGTGAAGCTGGAGGTCGTGGTGACCGACGGCAAGTTGAAGGGTGTAGTCGAAGCGATCGTCAAGGCGGCGTCCACCGGCCGGATCGGCGACGGCAAGATTTTTGTCTCGTCGGTGGAGGACGCCGTGCGCATCCGCACAGGCGAATCAGGCGACATCGCGGTCGACTAGCCCGGGTGTAGCCCTCCGCCCGCGGACATACAGTCCGCGGGGTGGCGAGCGGCGCCGCAATGCACGCAGAGGCTCCCGCATAGGCCCGGAACCACTGTCGTGCCCGCCGCGCGGCCGCCATCAGACAACATAAGGAATTGACCCATGCTGAAAGACCTGAACCCGCAAGACGTCGTAAAACTGTGCCAGGACGAAGGCGTTCGATTCATCGATCTGCGCTTCATGGACTTCCCTGGCCTAATGCAGCACTTCACCGTTCCTGTCACTGAGTTGAGCGAGGACTCCTTCGAGGAGGGCTTTGGCTTCGACGGTTCGAGTATCCGCGGATGGCAAGCCATCAACGAAAGCGACATGCTCGTGCTGCCTGATCCCCGGACGGCCACGATAGATCCGTTTTCGGATTCTCCGACCCTCATCCTCTACAGCAACATCCTCGACCCGATCACCAAGGAACGCTACTCGCGCTGCCCGCGCTGCGTCGCGCAGAAGGCCGAGAACTACATGATATCGACCGGCCTCGCCGAGGTTGCCTACTTTGGTCCCGAAGCCGAGTTCTTCATTTTCGACGACGTCCGCTTCAGCCAGGGCCCCGACCACGGGTTCTACTTCATCGACAGCGAAGAAGCCATCTGGAACAGCGGCCGGGAAGAGAATCCGAATCTCGGGTACAAGCTGCGCCACAAGGAAGGCTACTTCCCCACGCCCCCGGCCGACTCGCAGCACAATCTGCGCAGCGAGATGGTTGAAATGATGATCGAGTGCGGCATCGAGATCGAATGCCACCACCACGAGGTTGCCACCGCGGGACAGGCGGAGATCGACCTGCGCTACGACTCCCTGACCACCATGGCCGACAAGCTCACCATGTACAAGTACATCGTCAAGAACGTCGCCAAGCGCGCCGGCAAGACGGTCACCTTCATGCCCAAGCCCATCTTCTCCGACAACGGTTCCGGCATGCACGTACACCAGAGCTTGTGGAGCAAGGGCAAAAACCTCATGGCGGGCGACAAGTACGCCGGCATCAGCCAGGAAGCCCTGTGGTACATCGGCGGCCTCCTCAAGCACGCCAACGCGCTCGTGGCCTTCACCAACCCCACCACGAACTCGTTCAAGCGCCTCGTGCCCGGTTTTGAAGCCCCCGTCAACCTCGCCTACTCCAGCCGCAACCGCAGCGCCTGCGCGCGCATCCCGATGTACTCGCCCAGCCCCAAGGCCAAGCGGGTCGAGTGGCGTGTGCCGGATCCCTCCTGCAACCCCTACCTCGCCTTCGCCGCCATGCTCATGGCCGGACTCGACGGCATCCAGAACAAGATCGATCCGGGCGCTCCGCTCGACAAGGATCTCTACGATCTGCCGCCCGAAGAGAAGGCCCTCGTCCCGCAGGTGCCCGGCAGTCTCGCCGCCGCCCTCGACGCCCTCGAACAGGACTACGACTTCCTGCTCAAAGGCGACGTGTTCACCCAGGACGTCATCGAGACCTGGATCAGCTACAAGCGCGAGAACGAAGTCCTCGCCCTCGACCTGCGCCCGCACCCCTACGAGTTCTTCCTCTACTACGACATCTAAACTGCGCAGGAGCAGTCACGAACCCCCGGGGCGCCACGTGCTGTGGCGCCCCGGTTTCTTCGTGCGCACCTGCCTGGACAACGTCTGCGCACCGACTCGCTTTCTGGCAGCGGATGACGGCATACTGTGGGGGAAGTCTGAAGCAAAGGGCGTTCCTTTAACGATAACCAAGATCGACGTACCCTTCAGAGAGTTACTTCGGTTCGGGCTGAAAGTGCGGGAGCAGAATCCTAGAGAAAGGCTTGACGCTATCAGGGAATTCTACAAGTAGATCTGGCTGTACTTGCGTCTGCACGCTGATTCTGAACGAAGGGGAACACCATGGAATTCACGTGCCCAAAGTGCCGGGCTGTTCTGGAGATCCCCGACGAACACGCTGGCCAGCGCGTCGGGTGTCGGAAGTGCGGCACAAAGTTTGTCTTGCCCGAGTCGAAAACAGAGCAGGCAACGTCCTCTCTTGCGGCGGGCAAGGGTTCTGCAAAGGTCTACGGATGTCTCTTCTGTCTCGTGGCCACCATTGCTGTACTCATATTGTCCACGGGGAGGATTGATAGCGTCTCGAAACAACCGGCAGAGATTCGGCCAACGGTTATGCACACGGAATCTGTGCCGCTTCTTCCGCGCAGTGTCGAGACTGAACTCGAATTTCCCGCCGATCCCGGCTACACATACGAGGGGCTCGAATACACGGCAGCCAGCGAAGATGTAACCAGCGACGTTGTCAACCTCCGCTTCGATGGCAGGTACGTTGTCTGGGGAGATCTCACCAAGGAGAACTTGTCCGACTTCCTGCACGCGAAAGCGCATGAGGGATTCCGGCGACTACGCGATCAGTCAAGAACTAGGGGTTGGGATACAGTCAAGGTCTGGGTATGCGCCTTTTCGAGTGAAGAACGCATCGAAACGTTTCAATGGATAGGGAACGTCTTCTGGAACTCATGCCGCGAATCCAAGTGGAGCTTGGGGATAGACGAAGAGGAGTTGAACGCCCGAGACATCCCGCCCGAACGCCGCTTCGGCTTGCGCGAGGAAATCCGAAAGGAAATCTACAAGGAAATCTGGGAAGTTGAGGACACGGCATACAGTATAACCGAGACGTTGTATCCATCTTACGCTGGGCGCTTCCTACGCCGCGGCGATACCTTTCGCTCCAGGAGCACCTTGCGCCTGCTACGTTACAGTCCTGAATACCCCGTGATGAATATAGGTGACGAGCCACACGAAATCTCGCCTGGCCATCAAATCACGGTCCTTGGCAACGACGGCGAGTGGGTCCACCTTGAAGCTCGCGAACCGGGTTTCGATTACGTGGTTAAGGGGTGGGCTCCCTTCAACGCTTTCGAGGAGGAGTTTCCCCAAGATATGCGAACCGTGATGGGGCAAAAAGCCAGGAGAATCATCATAGATCCATTGGAGATGGACCTTGCTCGACGTTACGGACTCACCCCTGAGCAATTGGGGGAAATTGAGACAGAGGGCGGAAGAAAAGCCTGGACCAGGCCTCTCGGTGACGACACCCCAGCGACTCCCGAGATGCTCGAATGGGCAGAAGCCGCCTTCGGCCTTCGCCACGACATCAGCACATGGAGGTGATGCGCCTAATGATCGAAGACGCCATTCCCTGCGCTTCCTCGATGCTGGAATCCCGCCAATGCCCTGGCGACGTAAGAAAGACGGCCGCCCCTTCGCCGACGTGAAGATCAGTTAGGGATTTGATCGAAATTAACTTGCCAAGTTCTTTTGGCTACCTAGGCTCGCAGTTCCAATAGAATTGGGCCATATAGACCAACGTCCGAGGCAGATTTGGCAACTTAATTCTGGTCAAGATCCTTACAAGCGCGAGAACGAAGTCCTCGCCCTTGATCTGCGCCCCCTTGCGCATGGAGAATGTGGGCCGTCGAAACTGCCAGGAGGGTAACCGTTCAGGCCAGAACGCTTACGAGAAACCGCCATTCCCGCGAAGGGGCTTGTCGATTTAGGCTGTTGCCACATCTCTTACCTGGGGCCCGCGGGCGGGGATCCTGGTTGGAAGCAAAACTTGCCCATAATGTGTCATTTCGAGCGAAGGGAGAAATCTCTTGCCACGGAAAATACCGGTACTTCGTCTACATACTGAC
>JAACEL010000220.1 GCA_011682535.1 Nitrospiraceae bacterium
TGGCGAATTCTGGCACAGAGAGTGTTATGAAGAGTATTTCGAAGAAGCCCTTGAGGTTGCCTGAATGAGACCCGCGCTGTTTGCATCGCGATTCTCCCGGCGTAAATTCAGCCGCCGGATTTCATATGCGGTTGAGGGGCGTCTGACGGCGGCAAAGCTGCCAGATGTCCCCTTCCAACCGGCAACCCCGTGGCCTGTCCACACCCCCCCAATGCTACTTTCCTGAGGGGGCGTACTCCGGAAAGTAGCGATACCCCGCCTTTTGCTCACACCGAGGGAACTTCAGCGCTTCTCATGGTATAGTAAAGAGTGTCTTGTACCGCGCTTACCATGAATGCAGCGGTGGGCGCTGGGCGTCACACAAGAACGTCGTGTTAGCGCTCAGTGAGAGGCGCGGAGAAGTCCCGCGACACAATTCCCTGCAAACTCACGCGGTGCGGGGAACGAGTGGCATGATTCCCGCCGACCGGGGGAGAGGATGCATGCTTGAAACCCATTGAAGCACGTGAAGGGCGGGTCTTGCTCAGGGTCCGAGTGCAGCCGCGTGCTTCCCGCGACGCCATCCGGCTTGAGTCTGATGGGCGCATCCGGGTAACATTGATGGCACCACCGGTCGAGGGGGCGGCGAACAAGGCTTTGACGGCGTTCATCGCCAAGCGTCTGGGAATTGCCAAGCGGCAAGTGACGTTGGTTCAAGGCGGCCACTCGCGGGAGAAGACATTGAGCGTCGAGGGTGTCGGAGCGGAGGAAGTCGCTGCGATCCTTGAGGATACCAAGAGTGGGCCGCGCACTGAGAGGAACCAGTTATGACCGAACTGCGCAGACAGATCGAGGAAGCGACCGGAGCCATTCAGGCCTCGTGTTCGCTTGAACCTGCGATCGCCATCGTCCTAGGGACGGGGCTCGAAACGGTGGCGGACCAGATCGAAGTGGCCGCGCGTATCGATTGCGCCGACGTACCCCATTTCCCCGTTTCCACAGTGGATGGCCACGCCGGCGGCATTATCCTGGGAAACCTGGCCGGAAAGTCTGTCGTCGCATTCTCCGGCCGCCTTCATTACTATGAGGGCTACACCCTCCAGCAGGTCACCTTTCCCGTGCGCGTGGCCAAAGCTTTGGGTGCGCAAGTACTCATCGTCTCCAACGCCGCGGGGGGACTCAACCCACAGTTTTCGGCCGGCGACCTCATGCTGATTACCGATCACATCAACCTGATAGGGGACAACCCGCTCATCGGCCCCAACGACGATACCCTGGGCCCACGTTTTCCCGACATGTGCGAGCCCTATTCCAATGAATTGGCCAGCCTGGCCGAAGCGGTCGCCCTGGAAAACGGCATCCGCCTTCAGCGCGGGGTCTACGTGGCCTGTTCGGGGCCGTGTCTTGAGACCCGCGCCGAGTACCGCTTCATGCGAACCATTGGCGCCGACGTCGTCGGGATGAGCACCGTGCCCGAGGTCATCGTGGCCGTTCATGCAGGATTGAAGGTTCTGGGCCTCACCGCTGTCACGGATGAGTGTTTCCCGGACGCCCTTGAACCGGCCAACATCGAGAAAATAATCGAGACGGCCAATGCCGTGGAGCCCAAGCTCACCCGGGTCGTCACTGGCTGTATCGAGCGAGTTGAAATCTGAGGACGCGGCCGCATGGCGGCGACAAACGGCGAAAGGATCCTGGAACAGGCACTCTTCGGGAGGAAGAGTCCGGTGGATATAGCCTTTGGCATGTGCTAGAGTATATCTGTCGGGTGTATATCATACGCGGCGAGTAGAGGCGATTCATACGGAGGAACCATCATATGGCAATGCGTTCTATACGACTCATCTTCATTTTCGCGTGCATCGTAATGGGGGTTATCTGGGCCAATTACATCACGACGCTGCTCAATGAAAACTCGATCAACCCGATCGACCCCAATCCTGGCCGTTTCATAGGGGCTGGCGCAGGATTCGCTGTGGCCCTGATTGTGCTGCTCGGCCTCAATTTCATTACCCAGGAAATTTTCGAGCGCATCTCACCAGCCTTGGCCGCGATAGGCTTGGCCATGATCATGGGCTGGGCCACCAGCCACTACGTTTTTCTCGTGTTCTGGCCGACCGCCGAGCCCAATCTGCGTATCTTCTTGAGTGTGACCCTTGTGCTGCTGTTCGGCTACATGGGCATATCGCTGGGGCTCACCCGAGCGTCCAACTGGGAGTCCCTCGTCAAGGCAGTGCACAAACGCCAGTTCCACGCCGGCAGCCCGAAGGTTGTCGACACCAGCGTCATCATCGACGGCCGCATCGCCGACATCTGCGAAAGCGGCTTCCTCGACGGCACTCTCATCGTGCCCCGATTCGTGTTGGGTGAGTTGCAGAATATCGCGGATTCCGCCGACGTGTTGCGACGCGCCAAAGGACGGCGGGGACTCGACATTCTCAAAGCTATGCAGGATCGCACGGAGAAGGTGCGCATCATGGTGGTCGAGGACGACTTCGCCGACATTCGCGAAGTGGACTCGAAGTTGCTCAAGCTGGCGCACCTCTACAACGCCAAAGTGATTACCAACGACTACAACCTGAACAAGGTGGCACAGATCGAAGGCGTGGCCGTCCTCAACATCAACGACCTCGCCAATGCGCTCAAGCCGGCCGTGCTGCCCGATGAACGCATGGAAGTCAAGATTATCAAGGAGGGGAAAGAGCCCCTGCAGGGCGTTGGCTATTTGGACGACGGCACCATGGTGGTCGTGGACGGCGGCAAGGCCTACGTGGGCCAGAGTGTGGCCGTCATCGTCACCAGCGTGTTGCAGACGGCCGCCGGGCGGATGATCTTCGGCAAGTTGAGCGGCGTAGTCGCGTGAAGACGCAACTGCTGATCGCCGCGGCCGGGATGGGCGTCCGGCTCGGCGGAGGCGGGCCCAAGGCCCTGGTCGACATCGAGGGCAAACCCATGCTGGTCCGCACGCTGACGCGTTTCGCCCCGCTACGGCTGGACGATGGCGCCGTTGTCGTTGTCTCACCCGGGCATGAGGCGTTGTTCGACGCCACCCTCAAGGCCGCCTTGCCGGGAACGTCTCTCACGGTGGTGGCGGGAGGCGCGGAACGCCAGATATCCGTGGCGAACGGTCTGGATGCCCTCGCCCCGGACACCGAAATTGTCGTAATCCACGACGCCGCACGTCCTTTCGTATCTCAAGCCGCCGTTCAAGCCTCCGTCGAGGCCGCCGAAGCTTGTGGAGCCGCTACCGTTGCCGTGCCCACCATCGATACCGTGCTCAAAGCCGACGCCGAGCAGTTTCTCATCGAAACCCCCGATCGCAGGAGTTTGTGGGCTTGCCAGACGCCGCAGACTTTCCTGGTTGACGTCATCCGCCGGGCGCACGCGCGCGCATCGGCGGAGGACCATCTCGGAACCGACGACGCTTCCCTGGTCAAGCGCATGGGGGAGCCGGTCAAGCTCGTCGAAGGAACGCCCACCAATTTCAAAGTTACGACGCCCCTGGACTTGGCCATGGCCAGGTTCGTCGTGAGAGAGGGACTGGTGTGATGCGCATTGGCATAGGATACGACCTGCACCGCCTCGTTGAAAGACGCCCGCTGATCCTGGGCGGCGTCAAGATCGACTACGCTAAGGGGTTGGCCGGACACTCCGACGCCGACGCGCTTGTGCACGCGGTCATCGACGCCCTTCTGGGGGCGGCCGCCCTCGGCAACATCGGCTCGCACTTCCCCGACATGGACGAGCGGTATGAGGATGTCGATAGCCTCGTGCTGCTTGACGAAACGGTGCGCCTGATCCGGGAAGCGGGCTACGAAATCGGCAACGTCGACGCCAACATTATCGCCCAAGCGCCGCGTCTGGGACCTCATCTCGACGCCATGCGGGACATACTGGCAAGGCGAATGGGAATTTCCGCCGGACAAGTATCCGTGAAAGCGAAGACAAACGAAGAGGTAGGACCAGAGGGCAGGGGAGAGGCCATCAGTACGCAGGCCGTGGCCCTGCTTGAGTGCGCGCGGCTGGACGCGGAGAAATGACGCGTATCAGTGGCCGGCGCTTTAGGCATGCGAGGTCATGAAGAAAGAACGACTCGACATTCTCGTTCAGCGGCAGGCCGGTGTGAGCTGTTCGAAAGCGCAAGGTCTGATTCTCACCAAGAACGTGTTCATGCAGGACGGCACGCTCCTCGACAAGCCCGGGGTCCGGCTGCCCGAGGACACCCAACTCGACATTCGCGAAAAGCGGCGATTCGTTAGCCGCGGCGGGGAGAAGCTCGAGGCGGCTTTCGAGACCTTCGCCCTTTCCGCGGAAGGCTGCACCGCGATCGACGTGGGTGCTTCTACCGGTGGATTCACGGATTGCCTGTTGCAGCGCGGCGCGGCGCGCGTCTATGCCGTCGACGTGGGATACGGCCAACTGGCCTGGGAGCTACGCCAGGACCCTCGAGTGGTGGTGTTGGAACGAACCAACATCCGTCTCCTCACACCCGAGCGCCTATCCGAGAAGGCCGATTTCTTCACGGTCGACTGTTCGTTCATCTCCCTTAAGATCGTCCTGCCGTCGTTGAAGCGCCTGTTGGCCGATCGAGCCGAAGGGGTCGTTCTCATCAAGCCACAGTTTGAAGCAAGGCGCGAGCGGGTGGGGAAGGGGGGGGTCGTGCACGATCCCGAAGTCCACAACGCCGTGATCGAGCAGGTCATCAACAGCGCACGCCAACTCGGATTCACTGACCAGGATGTGATACCCTCGCCCCTGACTGGGCCCGCAGGCAATCGGGAGTTTCTGGCCCACCTTCGCCTGGAACACGGGACCTCCGAACAAGCCTAAGCCATGCTCGAAGTGCTGCATATACAGAACTACGCGCTTATCGACGACCTCGAAGTGGTCTTCGGCCCTGGTTTCAACGTGCTGACGGGAGAGACCGGGGCGGGCAAGTCTATTGTGGTGGGGGCGCTCAATCTCGTTCTGGGCGCGCGCGCATCGGCAGACGCGGTGCGCGAGGGCGCCAAACTAGCCAAGGTAGACGCCGCGTTTCGGCTGCAGAACGTCTCACTCCGCCTGCGCGCCCTCTTCAAGCAGCACGACATCGAGTCCGCCGGCGGCGAGGTGCTGTTGTCTCGGGTGGTCACCGCCGAAGGACGCAGCCGCGGCTACGTGTGCGGCAGTCTCGTGCCTATCGCCGTACTGGCGGCGGTGGGCGACGAACTGGTCGACATCCACGGCCAGCACGAACATCAGTCCCTGCTCAAGCCCGACCGGCAACTCGGGCTCCTGGACGCATTCGCCGGTAGCGCGGGTCTTGCGCAGGATCTGGGCGGCCAAGTGGCCGAGTTCCGGGCCCTCAAGAAAGACATCGAAGCAATCGAGAGCGATGACCGCGAGCGCGCACGCCGCATCGACTTCCTGCGGCACGAAGTGGGGGAGATCGAGGCTGCCGGCCTCGTCCAGGGCGAGGAGGAGGAGCTGAAAGGGCGTCGAAACCTCGTTGCCAACGCCGAACGCGTCCTCGCCCTTGCCAACCATCTCCGTGGCGTACTCTACGAAGGCGAAGAAGGTGCGGCCGTAAACGCCATCGACAGCGCCGCCGCCGACCTCGATGAACTGGCCGGAATCGACCCGCGGTTCGCTCAGTTGTCTGCGCAACTGGCTGACGCCAGGGCCATTATCGAAGAGGTCGCGGACGAAGCGCGTCACTACGGCGACAGCCTCGAATTCGACGCGAACGAGTTGGACCAGCTCAGTGAACGCCTGGCCCTTATCGGCGACCTGAAACGCAAATTTGGCGGTTCGATCGCCGAGATCATCGAGTACGCACAGAAGGCGAAGGAAGAGATCGAGGCCCATGAGACCCGCGACCAGCGTTTAGCCGACATGATCGCGCGGCGCGATCAGATCTTGTCCGATGCGCAGGACAAAGCTAAGCGCCTCTCCACCAAGCGCAAGCGGGCCGCACGCAAGCTCACAAAGCACGTGACCGAAGCCTTGCAGGAACTGGGAATGACTGGCGGCAGTTTCGAGACTGCGTTCGAGTCCATTGCCCTTTCCCTGACCGGCGCCGACCGTCTGGAGTTCCTATTGACGGCGAACCCGGGGGAATCGCCCAAGGCCCTGCGCCAAGTGGCCTCCGGTGGAGAGATTAGCCGTATCATGCTGGCCCTCAAGGCTGTCTTTGCCCACGGCGACAGTATCCCCACCCTCATCTTCGATGAGATTGACGCAGGCGTGGGGGGGGAGATTGCTCGCGGCGTCGCCGGCAAGCTGGAACAACTAGCGGCATCGCATCAAGTCATCTGTATCACCCACCTCGCCCAGATCGCGGCGGTCGGCCGCCAACACTATCACGTGTCCAAAACCGCCGGCCACAGCAGGGCGATCACCAACGTAGTCAGCGTCGAGGGTGACGCCAGAATTGAAGAAATTGCCCGCCTCCTGGACGGCTCCGTATCGGAGGTCAGCCTGGAGCATGCGCGGGTACTGCTGGATGAAATGAACGGAGAAAGGCCATAACCCCATGAAGATCACATCGCACGGCGCTGCCCAAGGCGTAACGGGAAGCAAGCATCTCATCGAACTCAACGGCTACCGGATTCTGCTCGACTGCGGCATGTTTCAGGGGAGACGTAAGGAATCGGACTACAAGAATCGTCATATCCCATTGGAACCAGAGACCTTAGACGCCGTGGTCCTCAGTCACGCCCACATCGACCATAGTGGGGTGATTCCCGTGTTGGGCAAAATGGGCTATCGAGGGCGTATCTACTCGACCTGTGCCACGCGCGACCTGTGCACCATCATGCTGCTTGACAGCGCCAACATTCAGCGCCGCGACGCCGAATGGCTCTCGAAGAAGAAGCAGACGTATATCGCCCCATTATATGACGACACGGACGTCTACCTGGCCATGAAACAATTCGTTTGCATCCCGTATGAGGAGCGCATGGAGGTACTTCCGGGCATCTTCCTGACACTGCAAGACGCAGGCCACGTGCTGGGTTCGGCCATTGTCTGCCTCGACTACAAGGAAAACGGCGCGTCGAAGCGCCTGGTGTTCTCGGGCGACCTGGGACGCAAAAACCTCCCGATTCTCAAGGATCCCTGGGAGCCGTCCGACGCCGACGTGGTCATAATGGAAAGCACCTACGGCGATCGCGATCACGACCCCATAGAGACCATGGAAGGCGAACTGGCCGACGTCATCTGCCGAACCCACGCGCGGGGCGGCAAACTCATTATCCCCAGCTTTGCCCTGGAGCGCGCACAAGAGATTATCTACGCCCTCAAACGGCTCGAGGTGCGCCAGGCCGTGCCCTTCCAGCACGTCTATGTCGACAGTCCACTAACGGTCAACGTGACGGAGATGTTCCGGCTGCACACCGAGTGTTTTGACAGCGAGATCCAGCAATTGATGGCGAAAGTGGGGGATCCGTTTCTCCTGAACCACGTCCAGTATGTGCGCAGCGCTGAGGACTCGATTCGGCTCAACTATCAGCCAGGGCCGGCCATCATTATATCGGCCGCCGGGATGTGCGAACATGGACGCATACTCCATCACCTGCGAAACAACTGCGAAGACTCCAAGAACACCATTCTCATTGTGGGGTTCCAGGCCAAGCACACCCTCGGCAGGCGGATCGTCGAGCGTCGGAGGGAGATTCGCATTTTCGGCAAGAACTACGAGCTGAACGCCGAAGTGAAGGTCATGAACGCTTTCAGTGCCCATGCCGGACGTTCGGAACTGATCGAATGGGGAAAGCGATTCGGGATCAACGGGACGCGTATGTTGCTGGTCCACGGCGAAGAGACCGCGCTCGATGCGCTCAAGTCGGGCCTGGAAGACGAAGGACTCAGCGATATCACTATCCAACAGGAAGGGGTGCCGATCGAGATCGACTAGCACCAGCCAAGTAACGTGACGTCTCGAGGCCGGTTGGACTGGAATAGGAACAAGAGCGGCTGGCGATCTGGAGCGGGATGCGCATGAATTGAGTGCGAGGTTCGGTATGGTCTCGTACAGACAGAGCAGGAGGGCTTGAGGCGGAGAGGGGAGCCCAGGAGCAGGCGCGCACAGAACGTCCGATAATATATATTATGTTTCCGAACAGGGCGAATCATATCAGAACATAGGCGATTGCCGCCAAGTTGACTATCGTTGGAGACGCACTCCCTAAATGCTCCTTGTCATATATCTACCTAATCTCTGTTGTTAGCTTTACATCATAAACAATTTGTAATTAGGAGGTTCTAGTGTTAGTAACGAGTGATAAGTCCACAAAACAGACCCCTCAAGAGCGGCCTCAGACGGCATTTCAAAACGAATCACCTCCCTTCTGGGGAGAGTCCCTGCTGCCTGAGGAGCTTCGAAGCCTTGAGGAAGACGATGCCGGAGGGGCTGCGTGGACGCAGTTGGGCGTCTGAGGTGAAGGCTGAATGATATGGAATTGGACGTGTGCCTCTGTACCTACAGAAGGCCGAGTGTCCTCTCCCCCGCTCGCTCCTGCATGAGCAGGCTTTGACGGAGGGCACGCTGAACGAACACACATCTCACGGGCGCAGGACGTGGTATTCCGGATCGCCATAAAGGGAGAAAGGAAATGGAGCGGGACACGGGGTTCGAACCCGCGACATCCAGCTTGGGAAGCTGGCACTCTACCAACTGAGTTAGTCCCGCTCAGAAGCAGGAGCGCATTCTAGCACTGACTGTCGGGCATGTCAATCCCCCGAAGGGTCCGGTGTATATTGTGACGTCACAATACGCGTGAGTTGGCCTCAGTCACGCCGACGGTTAGCTCTTGCTTGACCTGTGGCCCTGCCCCGGAAAGCGAATGGTGTCCAGGAGTCCCTGAACGCGGTCCCCTATTTCGCCAAGCGCCTCAAGGAGCGTTGCGTCGTCATTCTCGCTCTCACGCTGGTATTGGGCGCGCAGCTCTGCCAATTGGCGCTTGGTCTGCTCCAATTCCACCACGAGTTCCATCCCCGCCAGCAAAGCCGCCTCGAAACTGTCCGTACGTTTCTGCCGGCTCTCAACCGCGTCAATGCGGGCATTGAACTCATCGGCCAAGCGTTTGGTCGTGGCTTCGTCTTCCACGACCGGTACTCGGAAGGGCTTCCTGCTAAGGGTGATATCGACGTGAGCGTCTTCGTTCATGAGCGGATCTCGCCCGCTAGCGAACGCGTATAGCTCAAAATACGCTGCAAGCGACGTTCAAACTCATCGGTCTGCGCTCGGAAATGCTCATTTTGCCGCTTTAGCTCCGGATAGTCCGCCAGGCGCTCCTCAAGCACGCGAACCTGCTTGGCGTGCTTCCACGATTCCTGGCGTAGGCGATCCCGGGTCCGCGTGACATCCGCAAGTTGTGTATCTCGTTCTGCCACCTCATCCTCCAACTCGGCGAGTATCCCGGTGATTCGCTTGAGTTGTGTGGTGACATCCGGGTTCATCGCAATTCGGCTCCAAAGCCACGTTCCAGCTTCTTGAGCACCTTGTCCCAGCTCTTCTGCGTGTCCTTGTCGGTCAGGGTGCGTTCGTCGGACTGGAACACAAGGTTAAGCGCCACGCTCTTCATTCCATCCGGAACCTGCTTTCCGCTGTAGATGTCGAATATTTCCACGGACTTAAGCAGCTTTCCGCCAGCATTCAGGGCAGCATTGCGCAACTCGCCAGCCTTGGTGGACGATTCGACCACGACGGCCATGTCGCGCCGAGAAGGAGGGAACGGCGGGATGGGCTGGAACTGGGCCGGTTCGGGCTTCCGGCCAAGGAGGGTACTGAGGTCTAGCTCAAGCATGTAGACGGGCTGGCTAACGCCGTAAGTGCTTAAAATAGCGTGCTTTACCGCGCCAAGCCGTCCAAGGATACGCTTCTTGCTCCGGACGATGGCGCTCTGGCCTGTCTGGAACGTGCCGAAGTCGGCCTCGTCGAAAGTCCCCGTTACGCCAAACTGCACCAGGATCGTCTCGCAGTAGCCCTTCAGGTCGAAGAAATCCAGAGCCTGCTCGTCCCGACTCCAGTGCTTCTGCGACGCACGGCCCGACAGCACGATGGCCACGTGCAACGGCTCGTCGGGCAGGTCTCGGTCGGGAACCGGCACGTACACCGGACCCACCTCGAAGGCGGCGACGTCGGTCGCGCCGTGGCGGATGTTGCGTGCGGCGTTGGCCAGTAACGTGGGCATCAGTGAGGAACGCATGGTGGCCTGCTTTTCCGACAATGGGTTGTCGAGGGTCACCATGTTCAGGTAGGCCTCTTCAAGGCCGCATTGCTTCACGTCTTCAGGACAACTGAACGTCCAGTTGAAGAACTCCGTCAGGCCGTAGCCAGCCAGGCGCTCGCGCAGGGCACGCACGACCGGCTCCTGCGGGGCGAACACGGTTTCGTCGGGAGTGACCGTCGCCAGGGTCGCGTTGATCTTGTCGTAGCCGTAGAGCCGGGCGACTTCCTCGATGAGATCGGCCTCGCGCGCGACATCGTGACGCCAGGTTGGCGTCCGAACAGTACACTGCTCCGTAGTTGACTCGATTTCTTTGAAACCAAGTCCTAACAGTATGTTGCGCTGCGTTTCTGGTGAAACAATTGTGCCCAGCAGTTGATCGCAACGGCTGTAGCGCAGCGTTACCTCGTTCTGTGGCAGCGGCGCGGGATACTCGTCCAACATCCCCTCGGCCACCGTTGCCCCGGCCAATTGCTGCATCAACATGGCGGCTCGATTGAGGGCATAAACGGCCATTTCCGGGTCGGCGCCGCGCTGGAACCGGGTCGAGGCCTCGGTCTGCATGCCCAATGTCCGGGCCGTCCGGCGGATTGACGTCGGCTTGAAGTAGGCACTCTCGAGGAACACCCTTGCCGTCGAGTCCCCCACTTCGCTCTGGCCTCCCCCCATCACCCCGGCAACAGCCACCGGCGATTCGGCGTCAGCGATGATGCACATCTCCGGATCGAGCACGTGTTCCTCTCCGTCGATGGTGGCGATCTTCTCCCCCGCCTTGGGATTGCGCACCACGATGCGATTTTCTTTGAGCCGGTCGTAGTCGAAGGCGTGCAGCGGATGCCCCGTCTCCATGAGCACGTAGTTGGTGATATCGACTACATTGTTGATTGGGCGCTGTCCCGCGGCGATGAGACACTTGCACAGCCACAGTGGCGAAGGACCGATTTTGACGTCGTTCAGCACGCGGCCGATGTAGCGCGGGCACAGGTCGGCGTTCTCAATCGTGACCGACGACAGATCCGAGGCCTTAGGCTGCGTTTCTTCGATGGCGATCTCGGGGATGCGCACTTGGGTGCCGAAGACGGCGGCCAGTTCACGCGCCACCCCGATCATGCAGGCCCAGTCGCCGCGGTTGGGCGTGACCTCGAGCTCGAAGACCACGTCGTTGAACCCGAACAACGGGATGCAGTCAGTCCCGACCTCAAGTTCCGGGTCGAGGATCATCAGGCCGGTATGGTCGTCGCCGAGGCCCAACTCGCATGCCGAGCACATCATGCCCTCCGACTCGACACCGCGCATCTTGCGCCGCCCGATTTCGAAGCTCCCAGCGAGCGTGGCGCCGACGATAGCCGTGGGCACCTTGTCGCCCTCCTTCATGTTCTTGGCGCCGCAGACGATCTGGAGGGGTTCCTCCCGTCCAATGTCCGTGTGGCAGACGACCAGTTTGTCTGCGTCGGGGTGGGGTTCGATGCTCTGAATCTGGCCCACGTACACCTGGGTGATATCGTGTCCAGGCCGTTCGATGGCCTCGATTTCAAGGCCCAACATCGTGAGCGTGTCGGCAAGTTCGTCGACACCCACCGGGATGTCTACGTATTCCTTCAGCCAATTGAGTGAGACGCGCATATTAGAATTGCTCCAAGAACCGCAGGTCGTTTTCGTAGAGGTGACTGATGCTGCTGATGGCGTGCCGCAGCATGGCGATACGCTCGACCCCCATGCCGAACGCATAGCCTGCGTAGGTCTCGTAGTCGTAATTGGCGTAGCGGAACACTTCCGGATGCACCATGCCGCACCCGAGGATTTCGAGCCATCCGCTGTTCTTGCACACGCGGCAACCCTTGCCCGCACAAACCGTGCACGAGATGTCGACCTCCGCCGAGGGCTCGGTGAATGGGAAGAAATGCGGGCGAAACCGCAGCTTGACGTCGGAACCGAAGAAGCGGTGCACGAAGGCTATCAGCGTCCCTTTGAGGTCGGCGAACGTGACGTTCTTGTCGACCAGCAGGCCCTCGACCTGGAAGAACATGGGACTGTGGCTGGCATCGTAGTCGACGCGATAGACGCGCCCAGGGACGACCACAGCCACCGGCGGCTGGGTCTTCTCCATGACGCGCATCTGCACTGGCGAGGTGTGGGTGCGCAACACGACGCCGGGCTTGACGAAGAACGTATCGTGCGAGTCGCGGGCCGGATGGTCCGAAGGAGTGTTGAGACTGTCGAAGTTGTAGTACTCCGTTTCGACGTCCGGGCCCGTGGCGATCTGGAATCCCAGTTCCCTGAAGATGTCGCAGATCTCGTTCGAGACCGTCGGCGTCAGGTGAAGGTGACCCGGGCGGGGCCGGCGTCCCGGCAACGACAGATCGACCCGGTCACTCTCGGCGCGCTGTTCGGATGTCTCCGATTCCAACGCGGTCTTACGCTCATCAAGCGCATTCGAAATTGCGGTCTTGATTTCGTTGGCCGCCTGCCCGATCACGGGCCGCAACTCGGCCGACAACTGTCCCAGTCCGCGGAGCACGTCGGTTACCATGCCCTTGCGTCCCAGGAACTTGACGCGGGCTTCTTCAAGCACGTTCAGGTCCGTCGCCTTCGCGATGACGCGCTCCGCCTCTGCTCGAATCTCCTCGAGCTTCTCTCTCATACCTTTTCCCTTCGTTTCACTCGAACAGGGCCGTTCCGATACGAACCTGCGTGGCGCCCTCCTCGACGGCCACCTCAAAATCGTTCGTCATGCCCATGGACAACTCTGTGAGTCCCGCTTTCTCCGTCAGCTCACGCAGCGATGCGAACACCGGGCGTGTCAGTTCCGGATCGGCCACGAACGGAGCCATGGTCATCGTGCCTTGTACGTCCAGGTGTTCCAACGCGGCCATGGCCTCGAGCGTGGACCCCAGTTCCTCCGGCCTGAACCCGTGCTTCTGGGTTTCACCCGACACGTTCACTTCGAGCAACACGGGCAGCCGCTTCCCGAGCGCCTCGCAGCGCCGGTTGAGGGCCTCAGCCAGTTCCAGGCGGTCGATCGAGTCCGCCCGGTCGAACAGCGCAGCCACGTCGCGGGCCTTCCGGCGCTGGATAGAGCCGATCATATGCCAAATGGCCTCACCCTCGAAGTTTTCGATTTTCGGGGCGGCCACCTCAAGCCGGTTTTCCCCCAAGTCGGTCACGCCCATCTCGCACAGGATGCGGACTTCCTCGATGCCGACGGTTTTGGTGACGGCTACAAGACGCACGTCTTGCGCAGAACGGCCGGCCCGTTGGGCGGCCTGTTCGATACGCTGCAGGACGCTCTCCAGATTCCGTCCTATTTTCTCACGCAAGCCTGACATTTGTGGAAATCACCCCTCGTGACCAGGGGGTAAGCCGTTGGACTAAAGATAGGCGCTACACGTGTCCGATTCAACCGCATGCAGCGTAGCGCTGCTATACGCCCGCATGCGGGCGCAACGTGCGGGCGGGGTCTCCCCTACGCTGCCCGTCCTGCGGGAGCCGGGAGCGCCTCTAACCGTTGCTCGCCTTCTCTGGCGGTGGCGCGTTCCTGTACTTCTCCGCTTCCCGCTCGCGGATAACGGCCTTCTTCTCGCTCGTCGACAGAGGAAGTCCGGCTTTTTGCTTACACTCGATCATGAGCCGGCTGGCTTCCTCCCAGAAGTCGTTGCTTTTCCAGCGCGCGTTCTCGAGAACGGCGATCGCCTCGAGGTAGTCCCCGTTCTCGATCATCACCAAGGCCTTCATGCGCATGATGCGCCCCACGGCGAACGGGCTATGCTCTCCATTGGGCCCCGCCATCTCGGTCCAAGTCTGGAGCGCCTGCTCCCGGATCTTGGCCGCCTCGGCCCGCAGCGCCGCGGCCTTGGCAGCGTCGGTCTCCTTGGCAGCCTTGTCGATGAGTTCCTGCGCCGCCCGCTCCTGGATCATGCCGGTGTTCTTAAGGATGAAACGGCGGGCCTTCTCGTCGCCGGGCTTCTTCTCGAGGTAATCGCGCCATCCGGCCAATGCGTCCTCATACTGCTCGTTGGACGTCATCGCGTGGTAGAGCATTCGGGGCACCCACTGATCGTGCCGGCGGCGGATGGCCTCGGAGAGATAGAGCACGGCATTGGCGTAGTCCTTCATCTTGAGGTCGTAAATTCCATATCCCAAGTCGAAGAACAGCTTGTAGTTGCGGGGGTTCTTGCGAATGCCGTCCTTGAGAAAGTCGATGGCCTGGTAGTACAGCAGTTCCTTGGGGCCAACCCACGCGCCGAAGCGCTTGTTGTATTTCCGAAGCGGCCACGGCGTCTCGATCATCTTGGCCGTCTGGTTGTAGGCCAAGTGCCACGCGCCCAGCAGGAACGCATCAACGAAGTTCGGGTCCAGAGCTACGCTCGTCTTCATCAGCGGCAGCATCCGTTGCGTAAGACCTGCGTGCCAGTACTTGTCGACCTGCAGCCACACGAAGTTCGCCGCCAGCTTGCGGAATCCGAAGAAGATGTTACCCAAACTGACGCCCACACGCTGCGAATACACCGATTCGGCGTCGAACTTCGAGGATACGCTCAGAAGGCGTTTTTCGCGCATATAGCGGGAAAAATCCTCGCGCTGTTGAGCCAGGACGGGGCTATCGGCGAGGTCGTAGAGGGCTTTATCCTGCTCCTCGTCGCGTGCCATCAACACGAGCTTGCGGTACGGCTCGCCGGAGGAATCGTAGTCATCTTCGCTCAGTTCACGATCGGGAAGAACCGCGTCGGTAGCGTCGCACACGCTGTCGAACAGTTCCTTGTCCATCATTTTCGGGGCGTCCTTGCCGCCTGAATCGACGGACAACTCAGACCAAAATCGCGACTGCGTCGCGGCGGCCAGCAGCCACCGGTAGAACTTCTCGGTGTCACGCATCCGATCGACACGCCTTCCCTGGATGGCGCCGATAGCCACCGTGGCGGCCAGGAGTAAGCCGAGTAGTAAGTTGGGATGCTTCTTCATGAGGGACTACAACTCCTTGCGCCGGAAAATCCAATACGCGAGGATGTACCCCGCCACAGCTTAGGCCAAATCAGATTCGGAAACTGCACGTCCTTGGGTGGATCGTTGGGCTGCAGGTATAGAATCTGCGTTTTCATACTGAAGTTCTGCAGGTTGGGCAGGATTTGGTACAAGCCATAGGCCACCTTGCCAATCAGTTCGTCGAACCACTGACCCGTCTGGCCTGCCCGGTTGTACACGTCCTTCAAGTACTCGATCAGGTTGCCCGTCACGTAAATGAAGAGGCCCGCGATAGTGGGCAGTACCGGGGACGATGCCGAGCAAGACACGGCGAACGTAAACGCCGAAACGACCAGGAACTCGAAGTACGTCAGCAGAATGCTCCACAGCAACAAGGTGGGCATGATCCGCTGTTTGGCGTACAAAGCGATGAAGAAGAGCCCACCCATCAGCGCCAGGTTAATAATGACGATGAGCTGCACGCCGATGAACTTGCCCAACAGGTATTGGAACCGGCGCACCGGCTTTGACAACACCGTGTACACCACCTTGTTCTGAACCTCTCCAGGAACCACCGAGGCCGAGATGAAGATGGTGATCAGCATGCCGAAGATCGATATCGTCGTCACGCAGATGTCTTTGAGGAGCTTGGCTTCGATGTCGACTTGCGTGTCCGTCCCCGTTGTTTGCGTCAGGAAGGCGGTCAGGAAGCTCGAACCGAAGATCACGAGGACGCTGAGCAACAGGAAGCCGATCAGGGTCTTCTGGCGCATGCCCTGCCGCCAGGTGTAGATGGCAATCGTCCACGTACTGCGTACCGAACTGATTATTGACGACATTAGGACTGTTCCTTTGCACGTTCAGCGGCGCCCACGATCCGCACAAACAGTTCCTCGAGCGTCTCGCGCCGGGGCGCCACGCTGAGGAGGGGCACGTTCTGCGTCTTGCACAATTCAAGGGCGTCATATACGGACACCTGGTCCGGAACCCTAATCTTGACGTTGTCCTTGACCTGATCCTCGATTTCGAGGCCGGCGGCGGTGAGTTTGCCCGAGGCTTCGGCCGACATGGCGCCCACCTGCAACAGCACGTCGCGGCTGGTGAGCAGTTCGTCGAGCGTTCCCATGGTCTGTAGCACGCCGTTCGACAGAATGCCGACCCGGTTGCTGATCATTTCCACTTCGAGCAACTCATGAGAGGAGATCAGCAGCGTCTTCCCTTCGTCGCGCAGGTTGGACAGGATGTCGCGGATCTCCTTGCGCGCGATAGGGTCGAGGCCCGTGGTGGGCTCGTCCAGGATCAGGATGTCCGGGTTGCTCAAGAGGGCCTGAGCCAGGCCGATGCGCTGCCGCATGCCCTTCGAATAGCCACGAACCAGGCGCTTGCGCGCGTGCTTCATGCCCACCAATTCGATAGCCCAGTCGATTCGCTTGCGCAAGTCAGCGCCGCCCAAGCCATACAGCTTGCCGAAGAAGCTCAAGACCTCTTCACCGCGCAGGAAGTCGGGGTAATAGGCGCCTTCGGGCAGGAAACCGATCTTCCTACGAACGGCAGGGGAACCAAAATCCTTCCTCCCCAGGATCCGGATCTTGCCGCTGGTCGGAAAAATAAGCCCCAACAACATCTTGATGGTGGTGGTTTTTCCCGATCCATTCGGGCCCAGATAGCCGAAGATCTCACCCGCTTCAATCGTAAGATTGAGCTTCGTCAGGGCGTGCACGTCTTGCCCTTTAAAGGCGCCCTCATAGATCTTGGTCAAGTCTTGTGTTTCAATGACTGCCGACACGGGTGTACGCCTTTCTCTTCATGGGAACACCGCAAAAGACGATATTTCAGGATGTTTCCCGGCGACCAACTCAAATAGCAATCCATAGAATGACGCCGGGGATGATAGCAAACGTGCACACCACAGTCAATGAGTTCACTCAATACCAAGCGCCTCAAGCACTTCGCTCGCCTCCGGCGCCTCCTCGTACCAGTCACGCAGAGGTATGCCGTCGCGAACCACCACAAATCGCGGCGGGACTTCGCCCTCGCCGACGAGATTGAAGAACTTGCGAATCCGATCCCCCATCGAATGGAGCGTGAACAGTGGTTGCGTGAGGTCGGTGAAGGTCTCCACTGTTGCGTCATCCTCCTCGTAACACAATCCCACCACCGGCGGGAAGCCCTCGACGAAAAGCAACTCGTTGATGGGTTCCACCGCTTCCTGGCAGTGTTCGCACGACATGCTCAGCAAAGCGACCAGGTAGTCGCCCGTTCCGAGATCCCACTGAACGCCCTCCTCTTCGAAGACGAACTCCGCATACGGACGCTCCCCACTGCCCAACTCCTCCAGCGTGCTGTAGGCATACAGGACACCCCCGCATGCGGTCAGCAGGATGACCAGAGTCTGAATGATGCGCACCAGGGATCGAACAACGCGCCTTTCACTGCGCAGATGCGCCGTCCAGGCCACCACACCCAGCAGCGCCAGAACCACGTTCTTGGCGATCGACAGGCCCGGAGAGATCTCGATCGGACCGAAACAGCCGCAGTCTTCCAGGTCGTAGAAGACCCACGCGTAGGCGATCAGGCTGGTGAAGACCAGCAGCAGCGCCAGCAGCGCAGCGTACGTCAGACCGCGCAGGCGGTAGCCTAAGAGCAAAGCCATGCCCAGCGCCGTCTCGACCCAGAGCGTGCCCAGGGCGGCCATGGCCAGCAGCGTCTGGTTCTCCAGCACGTGGTAGTACGAAACTTGCACCACGAACAGGTTAACGTCCAGGGCCTTGGCCAAGGCTCCCCCCAGGAATACGACTCCGAGGAGCAGTTCCGCGGGACGCCGGGCGTATGGGAGAGCCTTCGATAGCTTCTTCATAGGGCGGCTAGTCTACGGTAGCGGCCCGCGCAAGTGCAAGGGCGGGGAGGGATCAGCGTTTCCGGCTTCGTACCAGCGAGAGGAAGTCGCCCAATTCCGGCACACGCAGTACCGCGCAGAACATTAAGTAAGAGAGTCCGGCAGTCGCAAGCGGGATCAAGACATTGACAAGCCGGGCCAGCAGGCCGCCTGCGGGCATCAAACCTGACGTGTACGAAGATGTTAATACCAGCACCACCGCCGTCCCCCCCGCTGCCAGGATGGTGCGCAGTATTGAGGAGACGAACGCGGCGTCCCAGAGCGCCCCGAAACGTCTGGACAGCAGCGCGTACAGCAACAGGAAATTGACACTGTAAGAGATTGTCGTCGCCAAGGCCAAGCCGCGGAAACGAAGACTGCCCACAAGCGCGAAGTTGAGCGCGATGTTCAGGCACATGCTGAGCGACGCCACGATGACGGGCGTCCTGGTGTCCTGGACCGCGTAGAATCCCGCCACCGCGACCTTGACCCATGCGAAACAGATGAGTCCACCCGCGTAGAACAGCAAGGCCGCCGCCGTGCGCTCCGTGTCGGCCGCGTCGAACGCACCACGCTGAAACAGCAGGGCCACGATGGGGATACGGAGCGCGAACAGCACCGCCAAGGCGGGGGCGATCAGAAAAATGCTCTGGCGCAATCCCTGCATCAGATGAGCGCGGATTTCGCCGAGGCCGCCCCGGGCGGCGGCGCGCGAGATGGTGGGCAGAATGGCGGCGGCTATGGCGATGCCGAATACGGACAGCGGAAGCTGTACCAGGCGGTTGGCGTAGAACAACGCCGTCACGCTGCCCCCGCCCAGTCGTGCCGCGAACATGGTGTCGACCAGCTTATTGACCTCGCCCGCCGCTTGCCCGATCAGCACCGGGGCGAGCAGCCACAAGGCCTTGCGGATGCCTGGATGCCGCAGATGAAAATTGGGACGCCAAGCCCCCGCGTGCCGGGCGAGCGCCATGTACTGCACGAGCAGTTGGGCCGCGCCGCCGATCCAGACGCCCACCACCAGCGCCCAGGCCGGGTCGGCGAAGCGGTCGCGCAGCGCGAAACAAGCCGCGATCAGCGACAGGTTGAGCAGTGCGGGCGACCAGGATGGGGTGGCATAGTGCTTCTTAATGAACAGCGGTCCCATCGCGAAGACCGCCATACCGATGAAGAAGATGTAGGGAAATGTCCAGCGCGCCAGCGAGCGCATCAGGGCCACGTCCTCCGGGGTGACCGCCGTCTCGCCCGTCACGCGCCCCAGTAGGCCGAAAAGGCCGAAGAGATGGGGAACAAACACGAAGCCAAGCACGGTGATCACCCCGAGGATCACAATGAGAGCCGACATCAACGCCGACGTAAGCTCCCGGAACGCGTCTTCGGATTCGTTCTCGATCGTCTCGGACAACACGGGGACGAAAGCCGCGTTCGAGGCCCCCTCCCCCACGAGATCGCGTAGCATGTTGGGGAACCGGAACGCCACGATAAAGGCGTCGCGCGACGCGCCGGGGATGAGGGCCGTCACCGCGATGTCGCGGCACAAACCCAGCACGCGGCTCACCATCGTGCCGCCGGCGAATATCGCCGTGTACTTCGAGAGCTGTCGCCTCGAATCCGTCATGTATATTCTGACTAGGCTTCCTAGCCTCTGGATAATGCGTAGCCCCTGCCCAAGCGGTGAAGAAATCGCTCGAAACGGCCTAACCACGCCCATGGGACGTGGCATCGCCGACTGTTTCGTGGCTTCGCCACCGCAATTTCCGCTAAGCGATTGGTTCCAAGCAACCGGGTTGCCGTAATAGCAGAGCAGCACTCAAAACAAAGAAGAAGGCTCCTACCCCTACGGCCTGTCGCCACGCGCCATGCGCGCGTTGATCTCGTCGAGCAACGGCGGCACGTCCGCGATTGCGTCAACCACGTAGTGGGCGCCGGCTTGCGCCATGCGCATGTAGGCGCGATTGCGCTTGAGTTTGCGGATTTCAGGATCAAGGGCCTCGATCTCGGCTTCATTCAGGCCCAATTCGTTGCCCGTCATCGCCAGGCCAATCGTCCACATGCCCGCATTGAGACCCTCGTAGATGTCGGGCAACGTGTCGCCGACCTTCACGATCGCCTCCATGGGATAGATGCCCAGGTTCATCGCGTTCTGCAGGCACATCCACGGATCAGGACGCCCCGCCGGCACGTCGGTGGCGCAGACGGTACTGTCGGGAGCATACCCTCGCTTAGCGGCTTCGGCCAGCAGCAACTCCATCATCTCACCCGTGTAGCCTGTCGTCGACCCAATCTTGAGTCCACGCGCGCGGAAATCTTCGCAGGCTTCCAGGCAACCGGGAATCAGGTCGGCATAGTCGGCGAGGCATGCCAACTGGAGCGGCACAAACTCCTCGAACATCTGATCGATGTCGGCTTCCGTGGGTGGGGCGCCGTTGACTTCCGTCCACTTCTCGCGCACCGCGTCGATCTGAGAGATCTGTTTGATGTGGGTACGTTTGTGCGCCCCCATAGGCTCGCGGGCCTGCCCTATCGTGATGTCGATTCCATGGCGTCTGTAGACTTCGATGAAGACCACCGCCGGCGCGTAGCAGCCGTAGTCCATTGTGGTGCCTGCCCAGTCAAGGATCACCGCTTTCAGCGGACCCTGGTAGGTACGTTTGTAGATGAATTCCATGCAGTAACACTCCTCTTCCTCGCTCAACTGCCGCTGCCACAACCGAATGTATCTAAAGCGCCACGGACCAGCCATCGCGCCAACACCACTTTCTGTTGCGTGTAGAACAAAATGCCTTCATGCCCCTGGACGTGAAGGTCGCCGAAGAACGAGTCCTTCCAGCCCGAGAACGGAAAGCAGGCCACTGGAGCGGGGACGCCGACGTTGATCCCGACCATACCAGGGTTGACGCGCGATCGGAACGCGCGTGCGTCGGGCCCGCTACGGGTGTAGACACAGGCCGCGTTACCGAAGGGACTGGCGTTGATGTGATCGATGGCCGCGTCGAGCGAATCCATCTCCAAGACGCTCAGTACAGGACCGAAGATCTCGTCCTGGGCAATGGTATACTCCGGCTTCACGCCGTCGAAGATGGTGGGCCCGATGTAGAACCCATCGGGAGCGTCCGGCGCCGTGACGCCTCGTCCATCTTCGAGCAGGTTGGCGCCCTCACGAACGCCCGCTTCGATGTACCCCTCGATCCGCGCGCGATGCTCGGCGCTGATGACCGGTCCCATGTCGGGCTCGGAACCCTGATCCGTGCGTCCAATCGTCATTTTCTGGACCGCTGCACGCAAGAGGGGCATGAACTTCTTCTCAGAGCCGCCCACGGCGATCACGTTGGCGACCGCCATGCAACGTTCCCCGGCGCAGCCGAACGCCGAACTGATGATGTTGGGGACGACCAACTCCAACGGCGCGTCGGGCATGACGACGAAGTGGTTCTTCGCGCCGCCGGCGGCCTGGACCCGCTTGCCGTTGACGGCGGCAGTCGCGTAGATGTATTGCGCCACGGGGGTTGAACCTACGAACGACACGGCCTTGACGTCAGGATGGACCAACAACGTATCGACCGCCTCTTTGGCGCCGTGCACGAGGTTGAAGACCCCTGCCGGGAATCCGGCTTCGATCATGAGCTCGGTAAAGCGAATGGCCGTCAGCGGCGTCTGCTGTGAGGGTTTGAGGACGAACGTGTTGCCGCAAGCGATGGCCACGGGGAACATCCAGTGTGGAATCATGCCCGGGAAGTTGAACGGCGTGATGCCGGCACACACCCCAAGAGGATAGCGAGTGGTCTGGTAGTCGACGCCGCCTCCGAGGTCGTCAAGGGTGTCGCCCTTCATCAACATCGGCATGCCGCAGCACATATCGACAACCTCAAGACCCCGGCGCAGTTCACCGATGGCCTCGGGCCGCGTCTTCCCGTGTTCCAGGCAGAGCACCGCAGCCAGATCGTCCAGGTGCTCTTCAAGCAGGACTTTGTAGCGAAACAGGTACTGTGCACGCCGCGACACCGGCGTGGCGGCCCATTCCGGAAACGCCGCGGCGGCGGCCGCAACGGCCGCGTTGACGTCTGGCACGCCGGAAAGAGGCGACTGTGCAATGACCTCTCCCGTGGAAGAGTTGGTCACCTCGAAGAATTCGCAGGCCGCCGCGTCACACCATTCGCCGCCGATGAACTGCTTGCACACACTCTGGCCCATACTGGAACTCCTATCCCCAACTTCGATCACGCAGGAAAACGCACTGCTGTCGTATGGAAACCGAAGATAGCACAACCCAAACGATAGGTGGTAATCCGCCACGCAGATGGCGCAACGAAGCACGTATCCCCCTCAACCCGCCCGCACGGGATCGTCTGGGTGACACAGAGGCTCTCTGCAAGAGAGTTCCCTTTCCCCCATGCCGCAGGTGCCAGGACACCAACTCCCCCACTCTGTCTCAATGCAATGCCGAGCGCTGGACCTGGCCGTATTGGGAACCTAGTCAGAATAACTTGAACGTTCTGACTAAGCTCCTCACTTGGCTTTCGCCTTCGGCTTTGGCTTCCCCTTCCTGGCAGCAGCCTTCTTCGCGGGC